>CADCPT010000139.1 GCA_902803385.1 uncultured Ruminococcus sp. | reverse complement strand
TTTTCAGGGGTGCCAGGCGCTTCGCGCCTGGCACCCCTGAAAAAACAAATTTTTAGCAGCCCGGTCGCGCCGAAGGCACGGTCGGGCTATTAAAAAAACACTATAAAGTGCGCCGCGGCGACTGACTATGAAACACTTATAACAGAGCGAGCGCAGTGAGCGACAGCGCGAAATGACACCGGCGGCACGCCGGCGCCGCAAGGCAGGCGCACTGGGTCAGACTATAACATCAAGATACTGATCAGGCTTTCTCTTATTCACTTCGGTCTTTTTCTGCATTTTGCCTTTCAATTAGTTCGAGCATGAGAGTATAGATATTTGCAGCGGAATTTCCTTTACAGAATTTTTGGATAGATTCCTTCATATCCTGCAGCTTTTGCGGATCTCTCAGCAGGTTTGTGATAGTTGTAGTACAGGTCCTGTCCTTTTCAAGCTTCACAGCCATATTTTTGCTGACCAGAAATTCGGCATTCTGTACTTCCTGACCCGGAATAGCCTTGAATATCGCCATAGGCAGACCGACTGCAATGGATTCGCTTACTGTCAGTCCACCGGGCTTTGTGACGATCAGGTCGGACATATGCATGTATTTTTCAACTTCATTCGTATAATAGAGGAGCTTTGTCGGTTTTGATGCGATCCTGCGTTTTTTTACGCTTGGCTTTATAAGCTCATTTATCTCTGCAAGTGTATTCTTGATCGTAATTCTTTTCAGATAGCGCTCGAAATTATCAAAAAGCTTTTCATTTTTGCCTGTAATGACGATCAACTGGAAATCCTCCGGAGATTTTACGATCTTATGGTATATTTTCAGTACGTCAGTTACACCGAAGCTTCCTGCCATAATAAGTATCGTCGGAAGCTCAGGATCGAGACCCTCAATTTCAAATTCAGCATTGCGGTCAATGTCATTGTAGAATTCCTGTTTTACCGGGATCCCGTAGGGATAGATCCTTACTCTTTCAACACCTCTTTCTACCATATCATCGACCATTTCTCTGCTGGATACTATATAGGCGTCAACGCCGTCCTGGATATATGTCTGATGTGCGGCAAAATCTGTTATTATGCTTATTATCGGAACATCTACAAGACCTCTGTTCTTCAGTGAAGCATAAAGCTCCGTTGCAAGAGGGTGAGTAGTGACGATAATATCAGGTTTGAATTCGTCAAGAAGCGGTATCAGTCTGTTTCTGAATGAATAGGTTATCGCCTCAACAGTTTTATTTGCAGGGTTGTTGCTGTCCAGAGATTTATAGAATGTACCGTACATATTTGGGGTGTTCCTTGCCATATATACATATCCGCCCGTTACCGCCTTGTTTACAAAGGGACTTACGAACTCAACAGCATCCTCTATTTTGATCACGGCATTTTTGTCTTTCAAAAGAATGTATTCCTTAAGTGCATCGGCTGCCCTCATATGACCGCCGCCGGTTGTTGCTGAAAGAATCAGTACTCTCATCCTATCATCCTTTCAATCTATTGTTTGCCTAATATTTTACCATATTATATGTTTTTATTCAAGCACATTAGCCTTAAAACTACGCTATATTTTTTAATGTGTATCCGTGTCGTAAAAAAGTACAAAATAGACGTAAAATGAAGAATTAAGTTTGGCGCTATTTTGAGCAGAATGACAGAAAATAACTCTTTACTTTTGGCAACATTTTGTAGTATCATATTAAATAGTACAGAAGATATAGGGTACATGGCTACAATAACGGAGGTTGTATTATGGAGATTGAGAAGAATGATATTACATCCGCTGATTCTGCAGAAGAAGAAATCGTATTCAGCACAGGAAAGAAAGATACCCCCGCACAGAGCAATAATGAGCCGGAGGTCAGCAATAATTATGGTTCCGAGCCTCAGGCCGATTCTACAGTCAGTTTTGGTTCAGCTTTGACTTCCGCCGCTGAAGATGAGGCAGAGGGCGTCGTATTTGCCGAGACAAACAATGCAGGCGTAAAGCGTCATGCAGCAAAGCAGATAAAGAAGAAAAAGAAGAACAAGTTTTTTTCAGTTCCGGTTATCATAGGTTCTGCTGCATTGCTGTGTGTTGCTGTCGGCGGAATAGTTTTTGCTATCGGATATAACAGCAACAGCGTTCCGGGGCTTTTGAATACTGATTATCAGGTCAGCAATTCTGCTGATAACAAGCTTTCCAAAGTGTCAAAAACCGAAACGACGGAAAACGGAGAATCCGCTCCTTCTGTCATAAGAACAGAAGAAGCGCAGATAAAAACTATCAATACATCAACTATCGTGTTTGGCGACGGTGTTACCGTTTCCGGCGTTGACCTTTCAGGAAAAACACTCAGTGATGCATATGATGCTATGCAGGACAGAGTACTTGAGCTTCGTGATAAGATAAGGATAACGGTTACCTGCGATGGTGATGATTTTTATCTTACAGAAGATGATTTTAAGTTTGATACAGATCTTCCGGAAGTACTTATCCAGGCATATCATTTCAGCAGGGGAGAGCTCGATACTCCTACGGTATTCACAAATTACAATGACGGAAAAACGGATTTTAAGGTAACGTCAGTTATCAATAAGGATTCTATAGACGGTGCTGTTGCAAAGGTTTCGGATGAATTTGATGTAAAGCCTGTAGATGCACATGTTGAGACCTTTGAACCCACAAAAACAGAAAAGTTTACATATGCCGACGGACGCGACGGCTACCTTATAGATCAGAAGATCGTAAAGCAGAATATTACCGATATAGTTACAGGCAGTACAAAAACAGGCGCTTTCAAGATAGAAACAAAGAAGACACCGTTCTCAAAGACTCTTGCTGATGTAAAGGCAAATACAAAGCTTATAGCTTCACATTGCACTACCGCCAACAATGTCTGGGCTTCAAACTTCAATATGGAGCTTGCAATCAAAACCTGCAACGGCTACATTGTAAATCCTGGAGAAACATTCTCCTTCAACGGCATGACAGGTGATACTACCAACGGAAGCCTTGGTTATGTCAAATCTACAGCTATCGTACATGGTAAGTACGAACAACAGTACGGCGGTGGTATCTGTCAGGCATCTACAACTATGTACCTTGCAGCTTTGAAGGCTGATATGGAAGTAGTTGAAAGGCATGGTCACCAGTTTGCTTCTGCATATGCTGAAAGAGGCCTCGACGCAACCGTTGACTACGGTTATCTCGATATGCAGTTCAAGAATACAAGGGATTATCCGATCTACATTGCTACATATGTGTATGATTATTACGGCAATGGTATGGATGAGATAATGGTTGAGATTTATGGACCGCTAAGCACTGAATTTGACGAGATCGTTCCTGTCGGTTGGGTAACATGGGCAGGCTCTGAAAGCTACAGTGCAAAGGGAGCAAAGGTATACTTCAAGAATGGTAAAGAGATCAAGCGTGAATATTTGCCGAGCTCTTTGTATGACTATAAGTACGATAATTATAATACGGCAGCTTATTATATGGTAAGCGATCCGGATTTCGGACCCAGGGATGTATATCCGACGAACAGCACTCCCACGATATTCTCACCCGGCGGCTGCGGCAGCAATTCACCTGTAGCCTACGGTACTGCAGAAAAGGTGCTTGAAGAGGCAAAGAACCCTCCTAAGCCGGTAGTAACTTCAACTGTATCGAAGGCTGAAAGCAGCCAGGAATCAGTTGTAACAGTTTCTAAGATCGAATCAGCTCCGGAATCCTCGGAAGTATCTGAAGAATCTGAAGAATCAGAGAGCACTGAAGTCGAAGAATAATTAGTTTTTTCAAACTGCTTTACCGCCCGGCGCAGCTTTGCTGCGACCGGGCTAAAGATGATTTATAGGAGCTGTGAAATAATTCACGGCTCCTTTTGTTGAATTAAGTGCGCTTACCTTGCAGCGCACTTTATTTGTAGTGTTTTTTCAGGGGTGCCAGGCGCAAAGCGCCTGGCACCCCTGAAAAAACAAATTGTTAATAGCCCGGTCGCGCTGAAATGAACAGGTCCGGTAAAAACGGACAATAGAAAAAAACACCCCCTATAATACAAATAAATGTCTGAATTACGTTAGTTTTAGCACAGCATTATTTCAGAAAACCGATCATACCTAATGCCGCTTTTGCTCCTTCGCCTACGGCAGTCGCTATCTGCAATACCCCTCCTGTGCAGTCACCTGCGGCATATAGTCCGGGGATAGTTGTCATTCCGTTTTCATCAACAATAATATTTCCGTTCTCTGTTGCAGCTCCTGCTTTCCTCGCGAGATCAGAACTTCCTGCTGTTCCTATCGCAATAAAAATACCGTCAGTATCAATTGTTTCTCCGTTATCGAAGACAACACCGGAAATCTTTCCGTTTCCGACAATAGCGTTGATTTTATTTGTATTCACTTTAATTCTATCCGGAATATCAGCTTCAAGCTGTTTTCCGTCAGTGAGAATAGTAACATCGGAGGCAGTATTTAATAAAACATTTGCTTCGTGAGCAGCATATTCTCCGTTTCCGATAACGGCAACCGCTTTGTTTCTGTGAAAAAATGCATCACATACGGCGCAGTAACTTATGCCTTTTCCTTCATATTCCTTTATTCCGGGAATAGCTGCATTTTTTCTTGAAGCGCCTGCGGCTATCAGAACAGCATCATAGATCTTTGAACCATTGGTATCTGTTACTTCAAATCTCAGATCGGCATTGATGCTTATTTCCAATATCTCTGTTTTAATGAAAGTTACTCCAAGTCTTTCGGCACCTTTTCTACCGTTTTCAAGCAGTTCCTCTCCTGATAATGCTTCTGCAAATCCAAAATAGTTTTCGATTTTTGTTGCTTTCGACAGTGCGCTTGTTTCATAATATGCTATTGTGACATTTGCTTTTCCGCTTCGGGCGAGATAAAGCGAAGCGGATATTCCTGCGGGGCCGGCACCGATTATCAACACGTCTTTCATATCGAACAGTCCTTTCTTTATTTGCTGATACTATTATATCCTTCTTATTAGCAAATAACAGTAACAAAGTCACAATTATTTGGTTTACGGTTTTTGATCCTGATGTTATAATTGCTCACAAGGACAGCAATATTCTTTATTTATCAAACTACATATAGTTAAATATACAATTATTCATAGCATGTATATGGTATATCTTGTATCATTCTTTAAATTTTGGAAAAAGGTGTTGACAAATAGTACGCACAAGGTTATAATTTAACAAGAATTTGGTTTATAGGGTAAGTGCCCGTATGCCGAGTTTAAATCTACAGAAAGGAAGTTATTGCTATGAACAAGGTCTTGAAAGTTCTTTCTGCAGCAGCTCTTTCTGCTGTTGTAGCTGTTTCTGCTTTCGGTGTAGTATCTGCTGCCGGCATCAACAATGCTGAACAGAAGATCCTCAACGAACTTAACACTACTGTTAATCTCGGCGGAAATGCTACTAAGCTCCCTGTAAGATATGTCAATCAGGCTGAAAACTATTTCCAGACTATTGATATTACCGATGCAGAGGCTGAAAGGATCGTCACTGATATCGAAGCTGCAAAGAAATACCTTGAATCTACAGGTGTTAAGCGCTTTGGTGAGCTTTCTAATGATCAGATCGACGAAGTTGTCAGACTTTCAAATGTTGCTTCCGGCGAAATCCAGGTAACGCTT
>CADCPT010000138.1 GCA_902803385.1 uncultured Ruminococcus sp. | reverse complement strand
GGTCATAAACGATTCACACTTGGAAGGTATCATGGGCTTCATAACAGATGAGGAGAGCAGCTCCTTGGAATCTGATGAAGTGATATAGAAATCTTTCCACCTCAAAACCTTAATAACAAGAAAGACATCTGCAGCGGGGATTGATTCCGATGTGGGTGTTTTTTGTATGGTCGAAATTTGAGGTTATAGGTGCAACAAGATTCTGACTGTGATATAATACTGTTGAAAATTAAATATTGCACGTAAGTGGTGCTGATGCTTTGATAGTGATAAATCTGCCGAGCATCAGTTAAAAGGGAAACAGATGCAAATTCTGTGCGAACTCGTCACTGTGATTACGGAGTGCAGTCATTGTTCCACACCATATTTTCGCATTTAAGAATGCTTCAAAGCATGGATTTCTGAGATGTTGATATGTGTGCGGAGTCACTGGAGAAGTCTGGGAAGGCAGATGTCTGCGTGAAGATGTAAGAGCCAGGAGACCTGCCGCTTACGGGGAACGGGAAGAAGATTCCGGATCACGAGCGATTGATCTTAAGTTGCCACATGTCATCAATGAATGATTATTGATGGCTTATTATGATGTTCACTAAAGCTCATTTCGAACTCTTCGGGATGGGCTTTTTTATTTTTTTTATACAAGGGAGGGCATTTGGTATGAAAAAGCAATTGTTACCTGTATTGTTGTGTGCTGCTGTAGGTTTTTCTTTTATAGCCGGAACGGTATGTGCGGAAGAGCCGGGAGAAGATAAAGCTGTTACAGAAGCGGCCGCTCTTATCGATTCTATTTATGTGCAGGAGTGGACCCCGGAAACTGATGATTTGTGTGCAGAGGCTAAAGCTGCCTGGAACGCACTATCGGACGAGCAGAAGGAACTTGTGGAAGGGGAAGAGGCAGATCCCGATTATTTCGGCAGGGATACAGGTGATGCATTAAAGGATGATCCACTGAATGGTGATAATATCGGCGAAAAAGAGATTCTTGTTGTAAGTTTCGGTACGTCTTTCAATGACAGCAGGGCAAAAGATATCGGCGGGATTGAGAAAGCTATACAGGAAGCCAATCCAGACTGGGCCGTGAGAAGAGCATTTACTGCGCAGATAATCCTGAATCATATCCTTGCAAGAGATGGGGAAAAGATTGACAATATCAGGCAGGCACTGGAGCGTGCTGTTCAGAATGACGTTAAAAAGCTTGTGATCCAGCCGACCCATCTGATGCATGGAGCGGAATACGACGAGATCATGGAAACGTTTGAGGAGTATAGAGACAGTTTTGAGACAGTGGCGATTGCAGAGCCCCTTCTCGGAGAGGTCGGTTCAGATGCTTTTGAAATAAATGAAGATAAAAAAGCTGTCGCAAAGGCAATTGTCGCAGAAGCTGTTGCTGATGCCGGCTATGAATCTTTGGAGCAGGCAGCAGAGGATGGTGTGGCTTTTGTTTTCATGGGTCATGGAACAGCTCACACCGCGAAGGTGAGCTATAGTCAGATGGCCACGCAGATGAAAGATCTTGCTTTTGAAAATGTTTTTATCGGCACAGTCGAGGGAGAGCCGGAGGAGACATCCTGTGAGAATATAATAGAAGCCGTTAAAAATGACGGTTATACGAAGGTTATTCTGCGCCCTCTGATGGTCGTTGCGGGTGATCACGCGAATAACGACATGGCAGGTGATGATGAAGATTCCTGGAAAAGCATGTTCGAGAAGGATGGCTCTTTCGACAGTGTGGAGTGCCAGATTGCGGGACTGGGAAGGATACCGGCTGTTCAGGAACAGTATGTTTCCCACACGGCTGCAGTATTACCTTAAATGCCTGGGATAAGGCTGAGGTCTTCTTTTGTGTTTATCTCTCTTAAATAGTTTGATATAATTAATAAGATAAATTGGTTTAACTCGTGATATTCACGTAACAAGAAAGGAGATTCTAATGGGAAAAACAGCGATTATTACAGGCGGTTCCAGAGGCATTGGTGAAGCTATGTCTCTTAAGCTCGGCGAACTTGGATATAATGTGGTAGTCAATTATCGTAGTCCTTCCTCGAAAGCTCTTTCAGATGCGATCGCTTCAAAACTGCAGGAACAGTATGGCGTGAAGACGCTCGTGGTGAAAGCAGATGTGGGTAAAGCTGATGAGTGCAAGAATCTCGTTGATGCAGCTGTTGCCGAGTTTGGGGATAAAATCGATGTGCTCGTCAATAATGCCGGGATTACCAATAATTCCAATTTCATTGATATTACTCAGGAAGCCTATGAAAACGTGATCAATGTAAATCTGCTTAGCTTCCTGCATATGACGCATCTCGTGCTGCCTTATATGGTTAACCACAGCAGTAAGGAAGAACAGTGCAATATCATTCACACATCGTCTGTGGGAGGACTTACGGGTGTTATTAACCAGGCAGATTATTGCGCTGCGAAAGCTGGTATCATTGGATTCTCCCGTGCTATCGCTCTTGAATTTGCAGGCCGTGGGATTCGTTCAAATGTCATCGCTCCGGGAATGATTATGACGGATATGCTTCGGGGCGTTAACCAGGAAGAATTGCACGCACTTGCCGAAACCATTCCGGAGGGATACATCGGAGATGTTTCAGACATAGCAGGTGCGATGGAATATATTTTGAAAGCACCTTACCTCACAGGTCAAATCATATCTCCGAATGGCGGGTTTGTTTTGATGTAATACACAGTATATTGTAGATGAGGTTAATAAGAGAGAGCATGTACTGTCACTCTTTTTTCTTCTGAAATCAGAAAGACATCTGAACGGTATGAGTCCGCATCAGGTGTCTTTTTTGTTTGTGATCATCAAATCCTTCCACTCAATTCCGATAAACGCCCCATCCTGTATAAAGGCAAGTCCACTATACCCGTTATCGATGAGATTGAAGAAGAGCCTGTTGAGTTCCGCTTCATCAATTGTGCAGCCGGAAGGAACCGGGTCATTCAGATCAGTCAAACAGTGAGCAAAGACCAGGTCGCCCACATGCAGAGACTGCAACTCATCATCCTTAAGAACGACGAGAAGTGACAGGTATTCTTTTGTCGCTGTGGAAAACAGAGATGAAATGGCTTTCACGCTCGTTGTTGTTTTCGGATCAATCAGGGAGCGAAGTTCGCTCCAGAATTGTTCGTTGGTCATGGGGTGTCCTCCTCATGAAATACTACGATCATTGTATCAGATTCCCACACTTCTGTGCAACTGTGGTATAATCGG
>CADCPT010000137.1 GCA_902803385.1 uncultured Ruminococcus sp. | reverse complement strand
GCAAAGAAGCTCGGTATTCCGATCGTTGCTATCGTTGACACAAACTGTGATCCTGATGAGATCGATTATGTTATCCCCGGCAATGATGACGCTATTCGCGCTGTAAAGCTTATTTCAGGTGCAATGGCTAACGCTAGCATCGAAGGCAATGAGGGCAGAATGGGTGCTGCCGCTGAACAGGAAGAAGATACAGCAGAAGAATAATTGCGAACCGAATAGCCGCAATTTGTTTGCGGCTATTTTTGGAACAGATATATTACTATACGGAGGTTATCAAAATGGCATTTACAGCTAAAGATGTAATGAAACTCAGAGAAAAGACAGGCTGCGGTATGATGGACTGTAAAAAGGCTCTTACTGAAGCAGACGGTGATATGGATAAGGCAATTGACGTTCTGAGAGAGCAGGGTCTTGCTAAGGCTGCTAAAAAAGCATCAAGAATTGCTGCTGAGGGCGTTGCTTTTGCATGTACAAATGAGGACGGCACAAAGGGTGTTGCTCTTGAGGTCAATGCTGAAACGGACTTCGTTGCAAAGAATGCTGAGTTCCAGTCATTTGTTAAAACTGTTGCCGAAACAGTAATGGCTGAGAATCCCTCAGATGTTGAGGATCTTATGACAAAGAATGCTGCAGGTATGTCAATGACAGTAGCAGAGCTTCTTCAGGAGAAGATCCAGACCATCGGTGAGAACATTGTTATCCGTCGTTTCAAGCTTTACGAGGGCGCTGTTTCTGCTTACATCCATGCAGGCGGAAAGATCTCTGTTCTTGTTAAATTCGATACTGATGTAGCTTCTAAGGAAGGTTTCGCTGATTATGCGAGAGATATTGCTATGCAGGTTGCTGCTGCTGCTCCTTCCTATCTCAATAAAGATCTTGTTCCTGCTGAGGTCATCGAGCATGAGAAGAAGATCATGACAGAGCAGGTAATCAATTCCGGCAAGCCTGCTAATATTGCCGAGAAGATCGTTATGGGTAAGATCGGTAAGTACTATGAAGAGAACTGCCTTGTTAATCAGGCGTTCATCAAGAATGATAAGATTACAGTTACTGAATACACGAAGCAGACTGCTAAAGAGCTCGGTGGTTCTATCGTTATAGCTGATTTCGTTCGTTTTGAAAAGGGCGAAGGCCTTGAAAAGAGAAATGATGACTTTGCTGCTGAAGTAGCAAATATGGTAAAATAATTATAATAATGCTTTCTTTTGAAGCTGTCGCAAAACTATGTTTTTGCGACAGCTTCATTATATTATTATGTTATTTTTTATTTACAACAAACAAAAAATAGCAAATTTATACTTTACAATACTACGCAATTATAGTAAAATAAGAATGGTAGATCATAATAATTGTTTATGGGAGTGTGTTAGTTATGGAACCTAAATATAAGAGAGTTCTTCTCAAACTCAGTGGTGAATCTCTTGCCGGTGCTGAAAAACACGGAATTGATTTTGATACAGTGCTTAGCTTTTGTCAGCCAATAAAAAAACTGAACGAAATGGGTGTAGAAGTCGGTATTGTTGTGGGCGGAGGTAACTTCTGGAGAGGTCGCTCCAGCGGAAAAATGGACAGAACAAGAGCTGACCATATGGGTATGCTTGCAACTGTTATAAATGCTCTCGGAGTTTGTGACGCTCTTGAACAGCTTGACCTTGAAGTAAGGGTACAGACAGCGATCTCGATGCAGCAGGTCGCTGAACCATATATCAGAAACAGAGCGATCAGACATCTTGAAAAGGGAAGGATACTCGTTTTCGGCTGCGGTACCGGTAATCCTTTCTTTTCCACTGACACTGCCGCAGCGCTCAGGGCCGCTGAAATAGATGCGGATATCATTCTTAAGGCTACTATGGTAGACGGTGTTTACGATAGTGACCCTAAAACAAATCCTGATGCCAAGAAGTATGACAGAATATCGTTCCATGATGTGCTGAACAACGATCTTAAGGTTATGGATAGTACCGCTGCAGCAATATGCAAGGATAATAATATTCCGATCATTGTTTTCAGTCTTGAGAACCCCGACAATATTGTATCTGCTGTATGCGGTGAGAATGTCGGAACAATAGTAGAATAAATTATAAATAATATAAAACCGGGGGTATTAAAATGAATACTGTCATCAAATCAACAGATGAAAAAATGGGTAAATCAGTTTCTCATCTTGAAACTGAGTTTTCAGAGATCAGAGCAGGAAGGGCTAACCCGGCGGTTCTTGATAAGATCAGGGTTGATTATTATGGCTCTCCTACTCCTGTAAATCAGGTTGCTGCTGTATCTGTAACTGAGGCAAGAACACTTACTATTCAGCCGTGGGATTCTTCACTTCTCAGAGCTATCGAAAAAGCAATTCAGACTTCTGATATTGGCATTAATCCCCAGAACGACGGTAAAGTTATAAGAATGATTTTTCCGCCGCTCACAGAGGACAGGCGTAAGGATATCGTAAAGGAAATTGCCAAGATGGGCGAAGATGCTAAGGTTGCAGTTCGTTCATCAAGAAGAGAAGCGATGGAAAAGCTCAAAGCAATGAAGAAAAGCGGCGATATAACCGAAGATGATCAGAAACATGGCGAAAAGAAAATCCAGGATATTACCGATAAACATATAAAGAACATTGACAGCCTGACCGAGAAAAAGCAAAAGCAGATCATGGAGATCTGATCGGTAAAACGAATAACCTCGGCAAGATAGCCTCTTGCCGAGTTATTTAATTGATTTCCGGGATCTGACTTTAACATTTATCCTTTATAGTGTATGCTGATTAGAATCTATGTAATGAGGTGTTTGAAATGCTTGATAAAAAACTGATAATACCAGAACATGTTGCGATAATAATGGATGGTAATGGCCGCTGGGCAAAAAAGAGAGGTCTTCCGCGCAGCATTGGTCATAAATATGGTGCTCAGAATTTCCGGAAAATAACTCGTTATATCAGTCGTGCTGGTGTAAAGTATCTTACCTTGTATGCATTTTCAACTGAGAACTGGAAACGACCGCCGGAAGAGGTTGACGCTCTTATGAAGCTGTTTCATCAGAATCTTGTTGATCTGATAACTGACTTCCGCGATGATGATATAAAAACTATTTTCATAGGAGACCGTTCTGCTTTTTCGCCTGGTCTTATCAAGCTTATTAATGAATCTGAGGAAATAGCTAAAGACAGAAAGGGAATGGTTCTCAATATCGCAATGAACTACGGTTCGAGGGATGAGATCCTTAAAGCTGTCAAGGAGCTTTGTGAAGAATCAAGAGACGGAAAAATAGATCCGAAGGACATTACAGAACAGGATATCGCTTTCCGCCTTTATACCGGAGGAATGCCGGATCCTGATCTGATCATCAGAACAGGAGGAGAATTCCGCCTTAGTAATTTTCTTCTTTATCAGAGTGCGTATTCTGAATTCTATTCGACTGAAACACTATGGCCTGATTTTAATGAAGCAGAATTTGACAAAGCTGTTATTGAATTTAACCACAGAAACAGACGTTTTGGGGGTGTATAAATGAGAAAAAGGATCATTTCTGCTGTTGTCGGCATTTCAGCGATAATCGCAGTAATTCTTCTCAGTCTCAGGATCTCAATTTGTATTGATATTTTTGTTGCCTGTGCATGTACGCTTTCCGTATTTGAATTTGTAAAAGCGGTAAGAACACTTAATCTGTATCAGATAAGCGCGGTAAGTCTGGCGTTTTCTTTTGTATATCCGATGCTTGTTTCCTATGATGTAGGAAAGATAATATGTTTTGTCTATACTGTACTGATGATGGCTATGATGGTATTCTGCCATTCCAAAATATCATTCAAGGATTTTGCATATACTTTCAGTATGACACTCATCATTACACTTTCTCTGTCCTGTGTCATCAGAATGAAAGATGCTGATCCGAATCACTCAACTTTTTATTTCGTTCTTTCTCTTGCAACCCCGTGGCTTGCGGATGCAGGCGGCTATTTTATCGGCAGTTTTTTCGGAAAACACAAGCTTTGTCCCAATATCAGTCCTAAGAAAACCATAGAAGGAGCCATCGGCGGAGTTATCGTATGTATTCTTGCGACTCTCGGACTTGGTTTGATGTTTGATCTTTTAATCTATAAAGACAGTATCAGGATAGATTATTTGCAGCTCGGTATAATTGCTGCTGTTGGTTCTGTTCTGTCGATACTCGGTGATCTTAGTTTTTCCGTAATCAAGCGTTCATATAAGGTCAAGGATTACGGAGATATCATTCCCGGTCATGGCGGAATACTCGATCGGGTAGATAGTCTCGTATGTTTTATTCCTTTTTTCTGCCTATATATAGGTTTTTTACCGGTTATAATAAAGTAAAGGAGTGTTATTTTCTATGACTTCAAAAATCTCTGTTCTCGGTTCAACAGGATCTATCGGTACTCAGACTCTTGACGTTGCCAGAATGCACGGTATTAAGGTAGTTGCATTGACAGCCAACAAAAACATCAAGCTTCTTGAAATGCAGGCAAGGGAATTTGAACCGGAAATGGTTTGCGTTAATGATATGGGGGCAGCAGCGCAGCTTAAGATTGCCTTAAAGGATACAAATGTTGATGTTTACTGTGGGGAAGAGGGTATAATAAAGGCTGCTCAGGCAGAAAACTCCGATACAGTTGTAAATGCCATTGTTGGCGTAGCAGGTCTGCTCCCGACTCTTGCAGCTGTAAAAGCGAAAAAGAATCTTGCGCTTGCAAATAAAGAAACGCTTGTTGCCGGCGGTGCTATTGTAATGAAGGCTGTTAAGGATAATGGTGTTAAGCTTTATCCTGTTGACAGTGAACATTCTGCTATTTTTCAGTGTTTACAGGGCTGCCCTGAGAATTCTCTTAAAAAGGTGATCCTTACCGCTTCCGGCGGTTCTTTCTTCGGTAAAACAAGAAAGGATCTTGAAAATGTTACGGTTAAACAGGCACTAAAGCATCCCAACTGGAATATGGGGGCAAAGATCACCATTGATTCAGCAACGTTGATGAACAAAGGACTTGAAGTTATTGAGGCATCATGGCTTTTCAACTGTAAGGATGAGGATATTGATGTCGTAGTACACAGAGAAAGCATTATACATTCTTTGATTCAGCTTAAGGACAACGCTGTTATTGCACAGCTTGGTGTTCCTGATATGAGGATCCCGATACAGTATGCATTGACCTATCCCGAAAGACTTCCTTCACCAACTGCTGAACTTGATCTTTCTGAGATCGGATCAATGAGCTTCTATAAACCGGATTATGAAACCTTCAAATGTCTTGCTGTTTGCCGTGCGGCTTTAAGAAAGGGAGGTCTCTATCCAGCAGTAGCTAATGCTGCAAATGAGGTTGCTGTTGAAATGTTCCTTAACGAAAGGATCAGATTCCTTGATATTGCTGATATTGTAGAAAAAGCTGTTAATGATTTTGACGGCGGAACAGATAATATAACTCTTGATGCAATTCTTGATGCTGATAAACAGACAAGAGCTTCTGTAAGAAGCAGATTCTGATTTGGGGATGATTTAAATTAGTTTTGAAGCGATTCTTCTGGCAATAATGGGTGTTTTGTTTTTTGAATTGATTATTTTTGTCCATGAGGGCGGTCACTACCTTACTGCCAAACTATCAGGCGTAAAGGTCAATGAATTTGCACTCGGAATGGGACCGAAATTAATAAAATTCAAAATAGGGGAGACACTTTACTCTTTAAGACTTTTTCCTATCGGCGGTTTTTGCTCAATGGAGGGCGAGGATGATGATTCCGATGATCAAAGAGCTTTTACGAATGCATCAGTATGGAAACGTATGATCATTGTATGCGCCGGTGCGTTTATGAATGTTCTTCTCGGATTTATCATAATGCTTATCCTGCTGTTTCCTCAAAAATATTTTGCGTCGAATACTATAGCTGTATTTTCAAATGATGCTAAATCATCTGCTCAGCTTATGGTCGGTGATGAGATCAAGTATATTAATGGATACAGAATTGATACATCAATGGATTTTAATTTTGCGCTGTCAACATCAAAATCCAATAAACTGGATATTACTGTTAAGCGTGACGGTAAAATACATGAATATGTAAATGTTGAATTTCCGACAATAAAAAATGATAACGGCGAAGAGATCATGATGCTTGATTTCAAGGTTGAGGCTCTTGAAAACAATTTCACTACGCTTATTAGTCAAACGTTTATGCAGACCGTTTCGACGATCAGAATGATTTGGAAAAGTCTCATAGGTATTGTTACCGGCCAGTTCAGTCTTAAAGAAGTATCAGGACCTATAGGTATGACAAGTGCAGTTTCAAAGGTCGCCGCAAGCGGACTGGAACAGAGTTTCATTGCCGGTCTTGAAAATCTTGCTTTTGTTATGATGATAATAAGTGTGAATCTGGGAGTGGTAAATCTTCTTCCTTTGCCGGCACTTGACGGAGGCAGACTCATTTTCCTTATTATTGAAGCTGTCAGGGGAAAGCCTGTAAAGCATGAGCATGAAGCCTATGTTCATGCCATCGGAATGGTACTTTTACTTTTGTTTATGGTCGTGATTTCTGTAAAGGATATTATTCAATTGTTTATGTAACGGAGTTGATTGTAATGGAAAGAAAAAATACTAAGCAGGTAACTGTCGGAAATGTAAAGATCGGCGGCGGAGCAGATATCGCTGTACAGTCTATGCTTAATATTCCCTCTACCGATATTGAGGGAAGCGTAAGACAGTCTGTTGAGCTTGAAAAAGCCGGATGTGATATTATAAGGCTTGCTGTTCCTAATAAGGATGCAGTCAAGCTTATTCCTGCAATTAAAAAGGAGGTAAAAACACCTCTTGTTGCAGATATTCATTTCGATTACAGACTTGCACTCGAAGCAGCTGCAGCCGGCATCGACAAGATCAGGATCAATCCCGGAAACATTGGTGATGAATCAAGAGTAAAGCAGGTTGCTGATGAATGTCGGAAGAGAAATATACCGATAAGAATCGGTGTAAATTCCGGTTCTCTTGAAAAGGAAATACTCAAAAAATATGGTAAACCAACTCCTCAGGCGCTTTGCGACAGTGCAATGTATCATGCTTCACTTCTTGAAAAGTTTGATTTTGATAATATAGTTCTTTCAATGAAATCTTCAAATGTAGAATTCATGTTTGAAGCGTATAAGCTTGCCTCAGAGCAATGTAACTACCCTCTTCATCTTGGTGTTACCGAAGCCGGAACTGAGAGAATAGGTATCATCAAGTCCTCAATAGGTATAGGCTCACTTCTAATGCAGGGTATAGGAGATACCATAAGGGTATCTCTTACAGATGATCCTGTTAAAGAGGTTTATGCCGCAAAGGATATACTTAAAGCCCTCGGCTTGAATAAAAACGGAGTTCGGTTTATTTCATGTCCGACCTGTGGCAGAACAAGGATAGATCTTATCGGTCTTGCCAATGCAGCAGAGGATATGCTTAAGGACTGCAAAAAGAATATTACTGTTGCTATCATGGGATGCATTGTTAACGGTCCCGGAGAAGCAAGGGAGGCCGATATCGGTATTGCCGGCGGTGAGGGCTGTGGACTTATTTTCAAAAAAGGAGAAATAATCCGAAAAGTACCGGAGAGCGAGCTTCTGACTGAACTAATGAAAGAAATAGATCTGATGTAATAAAGAAGAGGAGATATTTTGAAAAAGTTTTCGGAATTATTTGCAAAGTACATAGATATAACTAGAATACCTGCTTCCGTTAATGAAAGTACGATTCTGGGTGTGAAAGTTGATACCACCGAAAGATCTATGGAGATAGATGCGCAATGCTCAGAGCTGATCGATCGGGGTATGATATTTGAAGCTGAAAATATGCTTAAAAGCAGTGTTCTGAATCTTTCAAAGTGCTTTTTTATTCCGCATTATGATTCATCCCTTTTTGATGCTTCATATTATCCTCAGCTTGTGCTTGAACTCAAAAGAAGATGTGCTACACTTAACGGAACTCTCAATGATTCAACTATTGAGCACAGAAATAATACACTTTATATTGATCTGAAGCATGGCGGAAAGGAAGTTCTGCTTAATCAGAAATTCGACAGGAATCTTCATGATCTTATAAAGAATGAATTCGGGCTTGATCTCAACGTTGAATTCTGTGGTGTATTGTCGATAGACGCTGAAAGCGATGCTTATATAGAAAAGCAAAAGATCAATGAGGAAAAGGCAGTCAGACAAAGTCAGGTAGAAAAGGTCGAGCAGTATGAATCAATGATGAATACTGCAAATCAGAGAAAAGCCTTTTATGACAGCAAGGAGACGAAAAAGCCTGTTCCTTCTTTTTCATCAGAGGTTGAATTGAGAGACCCTAAGGATCCTTATCCCAAATATATTCCCGAAAGTGCAAATCCGATCTATAGTGTGCCGATACACGGCGAAGCGGAGCCTATAAGTCAGATATCACAGGCCTCCGGTAAGGTGATTATCTGGGGTCAGATCTTTTCGATCGAAAGTCGGGATACAAAAGATAACAAGAAAAAAATTATTTCGATCAGTATAACCGATTTTAGCGGTTCAGTATCTGTTAAAGTAATCGATACAAATGAAAGATGCGAACCAATCCTTAATCTGAAAAACGGAACGGCTATTCTCGTTCGCGGAGAAGCTCAGTATGATACATATGAAAAAGATCTGATCGTGATGGCAAAAGCAATCAGCGTTGTTGCTTTGCCTAAAATAGTTGATAAAGCAGAAAAAAAGAGAGTTGAACTTCATCTGCACACTAATATGTCCGCTATGGACGCCGTTACAAGTGCAGGGGAGCTTGTAAAAAGAGCTTATTCCTGGGGTATGCCGGCTATTGCTATTACCGACCATGGAGTTGCTCAGGCTTATCCCGATGCCATGAACGCATGCGATGATATAAGAAGAAGCGGCGGAGATTTCAAGATCATTTACGGTGTTGAGGCTTATTTTATTAACGACAGCACAAGTGCTGCTGTTGTGGGTGATTTTGACAGAGACCTGAACGGAGAATTCATAGTATTTGATATCGAAACGACCGGTCTCAGCAGTTCTAAGGAAAGAATAACTGAGATAGGTGCTTTCAGGGTAGTAAACGGTGAAATTAAAGATAAGTTTTCTACTTTTGTTAATCCCGAAAAGCATATTAGCTCCAAGATAACCGAACTGACCGGTATTACTGATGATATGGTTGCCGATGCACCGCTTGAAAAAGAAGCTGTAGAAGCTTTTCTTGCATTCTGCGGAGAAAATGCCGTTGTTGTTGCTCATAATGCAGGATTTGACACCTCGTTTATAAAAGCTGTATGCGAACGTAACAGGATACATTACACCCTTACACATATAGATACTCTTGCTATCTCAAGAGGTATTTTCACTCAGCTTACAAAACATAAGCTTAATACTATAGCAAAACATCTTAAGCTTGGTGAATTCAATCATCACAGAGCATATGACGATGCATATATGCTTGCAAAGATATTTCTTGTTATGCTTTCTAAGCTCAGAGAGGAATATAATATAAAGCAAATATCCCAGATCAATTCTGTTCTTCCGAAGCCGGATTTCAGATCATATAAATCGTTTCATCAGATCATTCTTGCCAAGAATCAGGCAGGTCTGAAAAACCTTTATAAGCTTATTTCTAAGGCACATATTGATTATTTCTACAAAAAACCACTTATTCCCAAATCAGAACTCGTGAAGATGAGAGACGGCCTTATCGTAGGCAGTGCCTGCGAAGCTGGTGAGCTTTTTCGCGCAATAGTTGACGGTAAAAGCTATGAGGAGCTTAAACAGATTGCTTCTTTCTATGACTATCTTGAGGTTCAGCCGATAGGGAATAATATGTATATGCTTCGCAACGGTACGGTAAGTACTGTTGAGGAGCTGCAGGACTTCAACAGGACTGTAGTAAAACTCGGCGAAGATCTTAATATCCCTGTTGTTGCTACATGTGACGTTCACTTTATGGATCCTCACCGAAGTGAATACCGTAAGATACTCATGACAGCTCAGGGCTTTTCAGACGCATCCGAACAGGCTCCTCTTTATTTTCGCAATACGGCGGAAATGCTGAAGGAATTTGAATATCTCGGCGAAGAAAAAGCGTATGAGATAGTTGTCGAAAACACAAATAAGATCGCTAATATGGTCGAAAAGATCAGAGCAGTTCCCAAAGGAAATTTTCCGCCTTTTATTCCTGGTGCAGAAGAGGATCTTACAAGGATCACCTGGGAAAGAGCTAAAAATCTTTACGGAGATCCGCTTCCGGAAATAGTTAAGGCAAGAATTGATAAAGAGCTTAACTCCATTATCAAAAACGGATTCTCTGTTCTTTATATGACTGCACAGAAGCTTGTTGCCAATTCAAACGATCACGGTTATCTTGTCGGCTCGCGTGGTTCTGTCGGTTCATCTTTTGTTGCCACTATGTCGGGCATTTCTGAAGTTAACCCGCTGTGTCCGCATTACGTCTGTCCGAACTGTCAGAACAGCGAATTCTTCACTGATGGTTCAGTTGGTTCAGGCTTCGATCTTCCTGAGAAGAACTGTCCGAACTGCGGCACCCCGTACCTTCGCGATGGTCACGATATTCCTTTTGAAACATTTCTTGGATTTAAAGGAGATAAAACACCTGATATAGACCTTAACTTTGCCGGTGAATACCAGACAAGATCTCACAGATATACTGAAGAGCTTTTCGGTAAGGAAAATGTATTCAAAGCCGGAACAATTGCAACGGTTGCGGACAAAACTGCCGTAGGATATGTACGTAAATACATGGAAGAAACCGGCACAAACCTTAGCAAAGCTGAGGTGCTGCGTCTTGCGGCAGGATGTACCGGTGTAAGAAGAACTACAGGTCAGCACCCGGCAGGTATGGTCGTTATTCCCAGAATGAATGACGTATTTGAATTCTGTCCGATACAGAGACCGGCAAATGACCAGAAAACAGATATTATCACTACTCATTTTGATTTCCATTCTATACATGATACTATCTGTAAGCTAGACGAACTCGGTCACGATGTTCCCACTATTTATCACTACCTGGAAGAATATACCGGCATCAGTGTTATGGATATTTCAATGAGTGACCCTGATGTAATGTCTTTGTTTACTTCTACAAAGGCTCTTGGAGTAAAGCCTGAAGACATAGATTCTGAAACGGGAACATTTTCACTGCCGGAGGTCGGCACCAAATTTGTAAGAAATATGCTGATCGAAACCCAGCCAAAAACTTTTTCCGATCTGCTGCAGGTATCCGGTCTTTCTCATGGTACGGATGTATGGATAGGTAATGCATCTGAGCTTATTGAAAAAAAGATATGTACGATATCCGAAGTTATAGGAACACGTGATAACATCATGGTCTACCTTATGCACAAGGGACTTGAGCCGGATATGGCGTTCAAGATCATGGAGATCGTCCGCAAGGGCAAATCCACAAAACTGCTTACAGAAGAGCATATGAAGGCAATGAGAGAACACGGTGTTCCCGAATGGTACATCGGTTCCTGTATGAAGATAAAATACATGTTCCCGAAAGCCCATGCTGCTGCTTATATGATAGCTACCCTGAGGCTTGGATGGTATAAGGTACATAGACCGCGTGAATACTATGCTGCTTATTTTACAGTACGAAATGAAGATTTTGATGCTGCTTTGGTATGCAAAGGCAGGGAAGCTGTAAAGAATAAAATGCAAGAGATCTCAATTAAAATGCAGAACAAAGAATCGACTGCTAAGGATGAATCTACTTACGCAATGCTTCAGATCATCAATGAGATGCTTGCTCGCGGTATAGAGGTGCTTCCTGTTGATGTTTATAAGTCCGATGCAAGAAGATTTCTTGTAGAAGACGGAAAGATACGTCTGCCTTTTGCGGCACTATCCGGCGTGGGAGAGGCTGCTGCTAATTCTCTTGCAGAAGCAAGAGAAGAAGGGGATTTTATTTCTATCGAAGATTTCAGTATCAGGTCGAAGGTATCAAAGTCAGTTATTGATCTTCTTTGCGATATCGGTGCCTTCGGAGATCTTCCGGAAAGCAGTCAGCTTACATTGTTCTGATCGAAAGGTGGGAGAAAACAATGCCTGATGCACTTAAGTTTATTCTAAACCTGTTAAGAGTTGTTGTTTTGATAGTATTGGGTATTTTTCTGCTGATAAACTTTTACGGTATGTATATGCAGATCGTTTTTAATGTAGATTACCCCACCATATTAGGACTTGGAAAATATATTGCTGAAGAAGACTGCAGTGAAGCCGGAATATCCAAGTATGATTATCTTATTACAATGGACTATCTTGGATATGATAAGGAAGATACTGTTTTGTATTCAAATAACGGCAAATCAATTTCTGCAGGCAGGATCGCAAACATAAAAGGAGATAATGTTTACCTCATTTCTGATGTTGAGAATCCACTGGATATAAGCTTGATGCGAGGAAAAGTTGTCTTCAATATCAAAGGAATAGGGGAGCTTATTTCTAAACTTGAAAGTACGATCAGCATTATAATAATCATTATGATATGCGTTGTAGTTTATGAGATTCCGAAGCTTATTGAAAGCATGTATTCAAAGAAATCAGTACACGTAAAAAGGTTTTAGTTTTAACGGAGGAAAAGAAAATTGGAAATAATAGAAGATGATATCAGCCTGATAAGAAATGTTCCTGTGCTTCCTCTTAGAAGTCTTGTGATATTTCCCGGCTCAATACTTCATTTTGACGTTGCCAGATCAAAATCTGTTCTTGCGCTTACTGAAGCTATGAGAAACGGTCAGAAAATCTTTATTACTGCTCAGATGGAAGCAAACGAAGATGAACCGACTTCAAAAAGCTTATACATGGTAGGCGTTTATGCCGGAGTCAAACAGATAATCAGGCTTACAGAAAACATAATAAGAGTAGTTATTGAAGGTGAAAACAGAGCAAGGGTCACTGAATACTATGACAGCAGTGATTCATATATCTCTGCTGATATAAGAGTAGAGTATACAAAACCTGTAACAGATCCTGACAAATCAGAGGCGCTACTCAATATCTTTAAAAACACTCTGACCCGTTTTATGATGGTGAATTCTCATATACCGCAGGATATGATCATTTCTGCTACAGAGATCGAAGATGTAGGAGTACTTGCTGATTTTATAGGAGATAACTTTATTCGTGACTATCGTAAGAAGCAGGAGCTGCTTTCTGAGCTAAGCGATGAAAACAGAATGATCAAAGCGATCTCGATGCTTTCACATGAAACAGAGGTATTATCTATTGAGGAAAAGCTGAATGAAAAAACCAAAGAAAACATCGATATCAACCAGCGCGATTATTATCTCAGGGAGAGGCTGAGAGCCATTAAAGATGAACTTGGCGAATCTGAAGATCATTCCGAGGAAGCTGACGATTATCTGAAAAGGATAAATGAACTTAAAACAACAGACGAAAATAAGGATAAGCTTCGCAAGGAAACCGAAAAGCTTGAAAAAATGCTGAGCAGCTCTGCAGAAGCCAATGTTATCAGGAATTATCTTGATACCTGTCTTGAACTTCCATGGGGAAAATATACAAAGGAAAAAACTGATATAAACAGGATACGTAATAAGCTTGATAAAAACCACTATGGTCTTGATAAGGTCAAAGAAAACATCATAGAGCTTCTTGCCGTAAGAAAACTGAATCCGGATATAAATGGGCAGATCATATGTCTTGCCGGTCCTCCCGGAGTTGGTAAAACTTCTATCGCGCTTTCTATAGCTGAAGCTACGGGACGAAATTATCAGAGGATCGCTCTCGGCGGAGTTCATGACGAAGCGGAAATCAGAGGGCACAGAAGAACATATATCGGAGCGATGATGGGCAGGATAATGTATGCAGTTTCGAGAGCCGGTTCTGCGAATCCGCTTATTCTTCTTGATGAAGTCGATAAGCTTGGCAATGATTTCAGAGGCGATCCTACGTCTGCTTTACTTGAAGTTCTTGATGGAGAGCAAAATTCCACTTTTTTTGACCATTATATAGATCTTCCGTTCGATCTCAGCAAGGTAATGTTTATTACGACTGCCAATGACTATACGGCAATTCCGGCACCTCTTCTCGACAGAATGGATATAATCCACATAGACAGCTATACGCGCGAGGAAAAGTTTCAGATCGCAAATCGTCATCTGATAAAAAAACAGATAGAGAAACATGGTCTGAGCGGAAGAAACTTTAAGATCTCAGATGAAGCTATTTATGATCTTATTGACAGCTATACGCGTGAATCAGGTGTCAGAACTCTTGAAAGAACAATATCAAGACTGATGAATAAAGCTGCTGTGAAGATCGTTTCAGGTCAGGCAAAATCTGTGAGGATCGATGTTGACGACCTGGAGGGCTATCTTGGTGCAAGGAAATTCAAGAATGACAATATGAATAAGGTCGATGAAGTCGGACTAGCTACAGGTCTTGCATGGACGTCTGTCGGAGGGGAAACTCTTCCCATTGAAGTAGCCGTTATGAACGGGACGGGAAAGATAGAGCTTACCGGTTCTCTCGGAGATGTAATGAAAGAATCTGCTCAGGCTGCATACACCTGCGTCAGAACTCTTTCTGATGAGCTTAAGATCAATGAAGATTTTTATAAAACCAAAGATATTCATATTCACATACCCGAAGGAGCTGTTCCAAAGGATGGTCCTTCTGCCGGAATTACAATGGCAACAGCAATTACTTCTGCACTTACAGGCAGACCTATAAGGCATGATCTTGCGATGACGGGAGAAATAACCATAAGAGGTAAAGTTCTTGCTATCGGCGGACTTAAAGAAAAAACTATGGCCGCATACAGACTTGGTATCAAGACGATAATCATTCCAAAAGACAATAAGCCTGATCTGGATGAGGTCGATGATGTTGTTAAAAAATCGATAGATTTTGTTTATGCAGATAACATCAGAACTGTTCTTGATAATGCGCTGATAAACAAATGACTTTCAGGGAGAGTTTTAAGTATGAACTTTCATATTGTTGAATTTGAAGCTGCATTCGGTAAATCAAAACAAATACCAACATCGGATATTCCTGAAATTGTTTTTTCGGGTAAGTCAAATGTAGGAAAATCTTCTCTTATTAATAAGTTACTGTATAGAAAATCAATAGCAAGGGTGAGCGCTACCCCCGGAAAAACCACCACAATTAATTTTTTTAGGTTGCAGGATATCAGATTTGCAGATCTTCCCGGCTATGGTTATGCCAAGGTGTCACAGTCTGAACGGCAAAGATGGTCTGAGCTTGTTGAGGGATACTTTTCACAGAACAGGAATATTTCTCTTGTTATACAGATATGTGACATAAGACATGATCCTACAAAGGATGATATGTCTATGATAGATTTTTTGCATGCAAACGGTTATAATTATATTGTTGCCCTTACAAAGCTTGACAAGCTTAAACCGTCACAGAGAAATATGAAGATTGAAGCTATTAAGCAGTTTCTTGGTGAATACGATGGGATCAGATTGTTTCCTTGCTCTTCTCAAAACGGAGAAGGAATAGAAGAAATACGCAAAGAAATTGAAAACAGTGTTTTAGATCTATTTTAATGAAATTTAGTTATCTGCAAATATTCAATCAGGGGTGAAGGTCGGCTATGCCGACCTTCACCCCTGAAATGCTATGTGATCATTCACATCAGTTTTCTTTCTTTTTTTTAAGATCAAATAATGGTACCCTGTCCATTATCTTGAACATAGGAGGCAGTATTGCTATTTTTACTATTGTCATTATAATTATCTGTGGGATCCTTGCCATCAGCAAAGCTGTATACGGTGTATGATACAGGATATTGAGCCATATAGGCGTTATAAAAAAGCTTACTATCAATTCTGATACGACTGCTGCTATCAGTATCCTCTTAAAATCCCATTTGTTTTTGAATAAAAAACCCAAAAAAACACCTACAGCGATCCCGGTCAGAGTGATAGGCGGGAACCATGCTCCGACTGGATGAACTATCATTTCAATCATATCTGCCATTCCTGCAACAAGACCTGCACCGACAGGCCCGTAAAGCCTTGCAGCTATTATGATAGGTATGAAAGTAAATGTGATCTTAAGTATCTCTGTGTGTATTGTGAGATACAAAGAAATAACAACACAAGCGGCAGTCAGTATTCCGAGTGTAGCTATCATTTTTGTTGTATTTCTCGGATCAGGTTTTTGAAAAACAGACATAAAAATACCTCCTTATAATAACAGAATCGCTGTTAATAATAAGGAGCTGAAAGCTTGATATTAACACAGCGGGATGCAATATATGTACCGCAAGGTATCTTTTCGTTCGTATGACAACTCCCCGTTCACACGACACTTAACGCACATATACTTACTCTGTCAGTACAATAATAAACTATAAGAAGAGATTTGTCAAGCTTTTATCAAATAAAAATGCGTAATTGTTGCTATGCTGAAAAAAGGGCGGCACCTGGATAATCGCTCTGATGCCGCCTTTTATCTTTCAGTTGTATATGATCTCGCTTCCGCATTCCTGACAAAATTTTGAATCGTTTTCCGGAAGCTTACAGCCGCAGTTTGCGCAGTAAACAGGACGTTTTCCTTCCGGCTTGATCTCATCCGAACCTGTTACGTTATGCATCATCCCTATGCCCATCATACCCATTGGTGTCTGAGGTGGGTAAGGGGAATACATCATAACATTTCGGGGGGATTGTTTAGCCGCAGAGGGTACCTCTATCTTATCAAGCATATCCTCTCTTGCAAAAACAGACAAAGGCATACTCATATCACAAACCATCATTGTGGTTGTAAGCTTATCAGGATATACCCTGATATTCGTAAATGCACCAAAATCACTTTTTGTCAGGTCTTCAGGGACAATATAGACGCTCTCTCTGTCGTAAGTATAGCTTACTACGTGGAATCTTCCACCGCCGCCGGCCCAGAATACAGTATTGTTTTTTATTACAAGAGGATTATTTCCTTTTCCGTTTGATGACCATTTTTCCCACTTTCCTTGCAGCTTATCTATGTATTCATCATCACGTATTATTATATGTCTGAAAGGACCGCCATCCTGTTTTGTCAGTGTGTAGAGTGTTTCGCCCATAATTATATAATTATAAAGCATTTTGAGCTCTCCCTTTTCGTATACAAGCTCTTTTATTTCACTCATCATTTCTCCTTCATAAGTACGAGAAAGAATGTTGTTTTCAAGATCAATGACGGTGCGCTCTTCCGAATCAAGCCTGTCTGCATCATAACTGACAGTTGTTTCTATCCTGATACCTCTGTCGTATCCTCTTACAGTCAGTTTTTCATTATCGAATTCGAGATAGTAGTGATATCCTTCTTCCCAGAATCCATTAAGCTTATCCGAATACTTCATGTTTTTTACCTCTTTTATTCTTCTATTGTTTCCAACAAAAAGCTGACGGGGCGAAATCCGTCATTGCAGGATATCATGGCGGATTTTTTGTTTTTCATCCAGCCATCATATATGTCAGTTGCTCCGTATGACAAAGCCATTACAAAGCCCGACATGCTGTCCCATGCGCTGATGCATAAGCCTTCGGGTCTGTTCCAGCCTTCTGCAATAAAAACCTTGCCTACTTCCATATCACAGGTATGATCGATAGGGTTTTCATATTTTTCTATCAGGTCATTATGTACAGCTTTTTTCATAACTGTAATTCTGACTTTATTCAAAAACATCACCTTATCTCAATTGTTCTTATTTTGATTATATTACCTTGATCAAAAAAAATCAACTGCTCTATTAGAAAAATGTTTTTCAGGGGTGCCAGGCGCGAAACGCCTGGCACCCCTGAAAAACATTAAAAGCTTAAATGTTATTTTATCTTAGAGATTATTTCTCTTTTATACTGCAGGAATTCATCAGTAAGGTTGAAATCCTTTCTCCTCGGCTTTGGTTCAGCAATAACTATTTCATTTGTAATTGTTCCCGGTTTTCCTCCGAGAAGATATATCCTGTCGGAAAGCAGTATAGCCTCATCTACATCATGAGTTATGAATATTGTTGAAAGTCTGATATTATCCATTACATCAAGATACCATCTGTGCATTTCACTTTTTGTAATAGTATCGAGTGCACTGAACGGTTCATCGAGCAAGGCTATATCGGCAGAAAAAAGATATGTTCTCAACAGTGCTGCTCTCTGTCGCATTCCTCCGGAAAGCTCTGAAGGATACATTTTTTGGGTACCATCAATTCCGAATTCGGCAAAATACCTGCCTGCAGTGAGCCTTGCCTCCCTTTTCTTTATTCCTTTTATAATCAGGGGAAGCAATACATTATCTTCAACTGTCCAATAGGGAAGGAGCATATCTTTTTGGAGCATATAGCTTACCTTTCCGGAACAACCAGTAATTTCTTCTCCGTTCAGGTAAACGTGACCTTCATCCGGTATTAACAGTCCCGATATTATATTGAACAATGTCGTCTTTCCGCCGCCGCTTACACCTAGGAGACTGATAAGCTCTCCGTCGTGAAGAGACAGATCTATGTTTTTTAATACAGTGTTTTCATTATCATAGGAAAATGATACACCTTTTACTTCAAGCTCAGCCATTATTCAGGAAGGTAATCGTTAGAAAATCCAGTGTTATCCGGAATTTCAGCTTCAAACAGATCGTTGTCATTTATCCAGTTATAAAAGTCATTCCAACGCTTCGGATCTATATAGCCCCAGCGATCCACATCTGATTTGTACTCTTTTGAAAGATATTTCTGACTTGCTACAACAAGCTTCTTGTCCAGCTCGGGAGCGTTTTTAAGAAGAATATCAGCTGCTTCATCGGGATTATCTATAGCAAATTCATAGCCCTTTTTCAGTGCTGTCAGGAAAGATCTTGAGGCATCAGGGTTTGCTTTCATCCAGTTACTGTTACCGATAATGACGGGAGTGTAATAATCAAATACGGGATCAATATCCTTGAAGGCAAAGTAATCCGTTTCTAATCCGGCAACTTCGGTTGCTATTCCTGCCCAGCCGTAGAAGATCCATATTGCATCTACTGAGCCGGACTTGAGTGCAGATACTTCATCAGTAACTGTCGAGGGAATAAGATCGACCTTGCTGAAATCTCCGCCGTCTTTTTCTACTACTTGTTTCAGTGTTGCTTTTTCAATAGGAAGATCCCATGTTGCATATTTTTTTCCTTCGAGACCCTTTGGCTTATCTATCCCGTTTCCTTTAACCGAAATGATACCGGAAGTATTGTGCTGAACCACTGCTGCAACGGCCTCTATCGGCATTTTATTGTCTCCTGCTACAGCAGGAAGCATTGAATCCTGGAATGAAACACCAAACTGTGCATTATTTGATCCTACAAGCATTTCTGCTCCGTCTTCAGGCGGTTGAACTATTTCGACTTCAAGATCTGCTTCATTAAAGAATCCTTTTTCCTGCGCCACATACAATCCTGTATGATTTGTATTTGGTGTCCAGTCAAGGACGAAAGTTATTTTTGTTTTCTCTTTAGATATCTCGGAAGGGGATGGTGAGTTGCTTTCAGGTGTTTTCTGTACTGTACAACCTGTTACTATTCCAAGTGTAAGTGCACCTGTAAGTAAAACAGATAACATTCTTTTTAGTTTGATCATTTTTTTACTCCTTTTCTTTAACCTTTTCCCATGGCATACATATTCGCTGCAAAACGACAGTAAGCCATATGAGCAACAGGCTAATCGCTGCTATAAGTATTATTACTGCAAACATTTTGTCTGATGAAAATGACTTTCTTACCCTGGTCATATAGCATCCCAGTCCTTCTGTACCACCGATCCATTCTGACACAACTGCTCCGACTACGGCATAAGATACCGAAATCTTAAAGCTGGAGAAAAAATAGTGAAGGGAATTGGGAAGCTTTACGTATATGAATATTTGCAGACGATTTGCTCCCATTGAGCGCATAAGTCTTATTGTATCTCTGTCAACAGAAGAAAAGCCTTCTAATAATCCTATGGCTATCGGAAAGAATACAACAAGGACTATCAAAACGATCTTGGGCAACATTTCATATCCAAGCCAGATAACGAGAAGCGGGGCTATTGCAACAGTCGGTATTGTCTGACTGACTACTATCAGAGGATATATCATTTTCCGGATGATCTCAAATCTGTCCATTGCTGATGCCATTATAAAACCTGTTATTATTCCGAAAAACAATCCTATGAATGTCTCTTCAAGAGTTACTTTGGCATGACTCATCATAAGCGTCCAGTCTTTTTCAAAAGCCATAATGACATCATATGGTGACGGCAGAAGATATTTCGGAATCTGACAGATAATGCATATAACTTGCCAGGCTATAATTAATGCTATAATTGCAGCAACAGGAGGAGCAGCTTTATTGATGGTGCTTCGTAACTTTGCGTTCAATGGTCAGTACATCCCCCTCCGGACGATAATCGACCTTGATATATGCAAGTACAGACGGCGCGCCTGCTCTTATAGCTATATGCTGACACTCCTTGACGATATCCATAAGTTCATCATAATCGCCTTCGATCGCTGTTTCAAAAGGTCCGACATAACATTTTAATCCGGTGCTTTTGATATAAGCAATTACCTCGTCGACAATGCGGATAAGCTCTTCGTCGTTATCTGCTGCAGGTAAGGTCTGGATCGCAACGCTTGCATTCATAAGTAAAACCTCCTTTAATTAAAAAAATAGCACTGCGGAAGATGCAGTGCTATAAATAACATTATTATTTATGAGCTTCCTACGTCGGTATTATCCGCATCAGGTAAAAGGGTCAAGGCATACAGCCTAATCTCAGCCCGCTTAAGCGGACACCCCTGCTACGTTATTTAGTATACATCTTTGGAAATCAAAAGTCAATAGTTTCCCATGCTTTATTTAAGTCCTGAATTCGTTTTTTATATCTCATCCTTATCAAAGTGTTTTATATCTTTGATACTGTCAAAATCTATTGTGATATTGTCTGTTCTTCGGTCATGGATATCGTATGATCCGTAAAGTATCATTTTTCTCAGTGTTACATCTATCGACTTGACTAAAGCGGTTATCTCTTTATATGAACCTCCGGTTTTATTCTTGTCAGGTACGAAAAAAATTAAGGTTACCTCAGGTATGTTTCCGTTTTCAAGCAAATAGTTGATAATACTCAGCTTTTCGTCAAGTATAAGCGTTTTGTAGTCGGAAAGTTCGGATTCTGTTTCTGTCAGGCGTGATTCCTCAAGGATCATTTCTTCATATCCGGATAAGGCGGCAAACGGCGCAAACTGGGCCGCTCTTTCATACAATGACATATGCCTGCGATAAGGATTCTTGCAGTAGGGAAGTTCTATTATATCTGAATAATCTGTTTTGGGATCCTTACTTTTCATGCCTTGTGACCTCCTATCTGACCATTTCTTTCGATAGTTGTGCCTCCGTCAATAAAATTCATTCCTTTCAGAACGGCATTTTTTCCAAATCTATCCTGAAGTGACAGCATCGCCCTGACAATATTTTTCTCTTTCGCCTCAAGATCTTTTTCATTTTGCCTGTCTTTTTCAAGCGCTTCATAATCGGTGAAAATATCAAGCTGTTCCGGTTCATCTTCCGGGATCATTGATTCTGCTATAAGGTCACAGGCACATATGTTGAATCTTCTTATCAGCATGTCAGGGTCTGTTATTCGCTCATACAATTCTATTGCAGCTGATACTATCTTCCTGGTGGAATTTGAATATTTGTCAAGGTTCTCTGTACCATGTGCATGTACGGGTATTGCTCTTCCATAGGCATCAGAAGTGACTTTTCCGCTGTATATCTTACCTGTTTTCTTTACGGTATATACTGTATCCTTTATCGATCTTCCGCTCGTTTCAGTTTTCAGGCTTTCTCTGTCATATCCGATAGTAAGCACTATTTGTCTGGTTACGAGCTTTTTACGTACCAGATCCTGTACCATTAATTCTGTCATTTCTCTGATAATTAGTTTTCCTTTTTCGTAAGAATACGGTTCTTTCATTACCTGTCCCGACGAGAGTGAGGAAGTTATCGGACGGTATTGCTTTATGAGATCAATTGTTGTCGGTTCCCACCCCCATGCATGATCGATCAGAAGTTCAGCGTTTATGCCAAACAAATTATAGAGTAATTGTTCTGTTGACGGATGTAAAGATGCTCTTGCAATGTCTCCCATTGTATAAAGTCCCAGAGTCTCGAGCTTTTTGCTGTATCCTTTGCCTATCCTCCAGAAATCTGTAAGCGGCTGATGACACCATAGTAACTCTCTGTATGTCTTTTCGTTCAAACCGGCGATGCGTACGCCGTCCTTATCAGCAGGCACATGCTTTGCAACTATATCCATTGCAATTTTAGCAAGATACATATTTGTACCTATACCTGCTGTTGCAGTTATTCCTGTGGTATACAACACCTCTCTTATTATTGTCATAGCGAGGCTATGTGCTGTCATATTGTAAATAGACATATAATCAGTAACATCTATAAAAGCTTCATCTATTGAATAAACATGTATATCCTCCGGGGCGATATATTTAAGATAGATAGAAAAAATTTTCGTGCTGTATTCTTCGTATAATTTCATCTGCGGAGGAGCAACTATATATGATAATTCCAGTGAATTATCCTTTTTTAACAGTTCTGCATCAAATGATGATGATATAAAATGATATTCTCCGTTTCTGTCCATTTTTATATTTTTGTTTTTTATAGCTTTATTCAATCTTTCACAGTTTATCTCTTTGACCCTTTGTATTACTTCAAATAGTCTTGCTCTTCCGGGAATACCGTAAGCCTTGAGAGAAGGAGATACAGCAAGACAGATCGTTTTTTCTGTACGTGAAGGATCAGCAACAACAAGATTGACAGACAGAGGATCAAGTCCTCTTTCAACACACTCTACACTGGCATAGAAGCTTTTCAGATCAATGGCAATATAAGTTCTGTCCATTTCTTACTCCCTGTTCGCACATGGACGTTCCACAAACCATCTTCCGAAACGAGAAGCAAAATATTCACTTGTTTTTTCAAAAAACAGGAATTTTTCTTCTCCGCGTATAATGATTGTATAACAATATCCGCTGTGATTTCTATCCAATGAAGAAGCCGGACGAAAATCTTTAACTTCATCTATATTGAATATACGTCCGTCCGACCATACAATAGACCGCGGCATCATATATCCTGTTGAATCAAAATCGGTATTTACTTTAACATAAACTCTGTCGTAATTGTATTTCATTTCGTTCGCCTCCTTTAATCATCAGTTTTTCTGTATCTTGTATTTTTTTATATCTGACTCGTTAACGTAATCATCGGGCTTTAAAGTACCTATTACTCTGCCTATAAGATAAACAGATTCTTCATTATAAAAATGCATTACAGGATAGTCAGGATTGAAGGAATAAAGTCCGTCTTTCTCGTATCGTTTTATGTATGTTTCATTTCCGATAATAAAAGCTCCGATCTCACCCGGCTTCAGAGTTTTATCACTGCTGATTCTCTGTACAAGTACATCTTGTCCGTCAGAAAAAACAGGTTCCATGCTGTTGCCATTTATTCTGAAAATGCTGTCCGCACGTTTTGTTTCAGAAGTGGAGTAAACATAAACCTGCTCTGCATCCTCTTCAAACTCGGTGGGATCACCTATGCCGGCAGCCAGACTTCTTCTAAAGTATAAAAGTACTTTGATCTCCGGACAATTATCCTTGTTTTCTATTGTCAAAAGGCTTTCAATAAGGTTATCCACTGCATACTGATGACCCTTTGACAAGGAGGAGTATTTCTCCATAAGTTCCTTTTGCTCTGTGGTTATATATGATTCAGGATCATCAAGATCAAACAGCTCATAAAATGTTATATTCAAAACGCTGCATATTGCAGGCAACAGATTTACATCGGGTCGTGACCGCCCTGTTTCCCAGTTAGAGACCGAATTGCCTGTTATGCCGAGCTTTTCTGCAATCTCTTTTTGTTCTATGCCGCGCTTTTCACGGTAGTATCTGATCTTCTCACAGATAACAGGCAGTGAAGATGTGCGTCCGGAATTTTCTATATCTCCCGGAAGAAAAAATCTTCTTTTTGACATATTAGTCACCTCCGTATAAATACTGTTGATTATATAATAACACAATAAATTACATATGTAAATACATTTAAATGTAAAATTATGTAAAAAACAAGCGTATTTTCATATAAATCTGGTTGCAAGATAATAATTATTATGGTAATATGGTATTGTATAAAACAAAAAAGAACATATTGCTTTATTCATTATGATGTCACAAAACCAGACTGATAAAATGAAACAAAACATACACGGAGGTATGAAATGACACAGGAAAGATCTATATACGATTTAATAAAAGAAAACATTGTTGACGGAAAACTCAGAGAGGGTTTTTCTTTGCCCAGAGATGAAAAAGAAGGAGTAGGCTTTGCAGACGGAGCAATGGATGGTATTTCCGTTTATCATATGGGTCCCTATGAAATTACAGATGATGATAAAAGTCTTATAGAACGATCACTCGTTACAGTATCAAAGGGAGATTGTGAACAGACAGATGCTATTTGGGCAAAGCTTGGAAAAAATGCAAGGGCAATAAAAATAGTAGATCAATTTCAGGAGCTGATAAGAGAACATGCAGATGAAATAGATGTAAAAACAGCATATAAATCTGTCTATGAGATACTCTGCAGTTCGGCTGAAAAAGAAAGTATCAAATTTGCTTTGGAATTTATGGAGCTGCTGGATACCGAAATAGATTTTGTGAAAAAAGCTGTAAGAAATATAGGACTTTCTGATGAGTTTACTGTCTTTGCAGTATGGATAATGCGTGGATGGGAAAATGGCAATAAAGAGGTATTTGAACTTGCAAAGAAAGTTAATGGATGGGGAAAGATACATGCTATTGAAATGCTGCTGCCTGAAACAGAAGAGATAAGAAACTGGCTGTTGACAGAAGGCACTAAAAACGATATTCTCTATTCATACAGCGCTCTTACATGTTGGGATAAATCGGGTGCAGAGCACCGTCTTACCGGAAAACTAACACATGAAGGGTATAATGGTGTTCTGACCCTGGTAAATGCGCTTACTGACGAAGGACCGATTTCGGGTATATCGGAGATCGAAAACGCTGACGAGCTCGTATCAGAGATAATTGACCGTTCTGAAGAATACACATTAACAATAGATGAATATGAGATAATAAGACAAATATATACTTGGTCGGAAAATGAAGAAGGCTATAAAAAGACAAGCACAGCCTGCCAAACTGTTTTATTTTCAGACAAGTGCAGATCCACAATAGAATCTCAAATGGATCAAGGAAAATATACCGAACTTAAAAAGCTTACAGAAAAGCAATGAATTACCAACTGATCCAACAAAACAACGAGGTAAAAAACATGGTAACGATCAGAAAAATAAAAAAACGCTTCGTCAGCAACATTTGCCGGCAGTGCATAAATAAAACATATAATATACATTTGTTGCATACTGACTGTAAATACGGGCTGATGTATCCGGGTCTGTGTCCCGTGTGCAAGGAAATGAAAAACATTGTAACAGGGCTCAGACTCAGCGGTTATTGGAAGCTGCTGACAAAATAATAAAAAAGGAGATAATGATTATGGATAACATTGAAAGGATCTGTCAATTTTTGGATGAAGCACGGGTATATTACCTTGCGACCGTTGAGGGAGACCAACCCAGAGTGAGACCTTTCGGCACATCATTGGTATATGATGGTAAGCTCTATATTCAGACGGGTAAGATCAAATCTGTTTCACATCAGATCAGTAAAAACCCTAAGGTTGAGATCTGTGCCTTCAAAGACGGAAAGTGGCTCAGAGTTGCAGGTGAACTTGTGAATGATGATAACCGGAACGTTAAGGCTGCAATGCTTGATAAAATGCCGGAACTGAAATCTATGTACAGTGCAGATGATGATAATACACAGGTATTGTATTTTAAAAATGCTACAGCAACATTCAGCTCGTTTACGGAAGCTCCGGAAATAATAGAATTTTGAATACGTATCAGGCAGGGGCATATAATAACAAGGTGAGAAATAATGTATAATTTTGATAGGATAATTGAACGACGCAATACAGACTCGATCAAATGGGATATAGAGGATAACGAACTGCCTATGTGGGTAGCAGATATGGATTTTCAGACTGCACCCGAGATAGTTGAGGCTTTCAGCGAAAGGCTCGAACACCCTGTTTTCGGATACTGCAAGCTGTGTGACGAATGGTATGACGCTTACATAAACTGGTGGAAAACGAATCACGGTATGGAAATAAACAGGGAGCACCTGCTGTTTTGCAGCGGTGTTGTTCCTGCAATATCTTCTATAATCCGTCACATTACCGTTCCTGAAGATAAAATCGTTCTTCTTACTCCTAATTATAATCATTTCTACAACTGCATAAATGATAACGACAGACAGGTACTTGAAGTTGAAATGATCTATAACAAAAGCAGTTATTACATTGATTATGAAAGTCTTGAAAATGCTCTTGCCAAACCTGATACAACTATGATGATCGTCTGTAATCCTCAGAACCCCACCGGAACAATATGGAACAGCTCTGATCTGCGAAAAATAGGGGAGTTATGTATTAAATATGGTGTTACCATTATTTCGGATGAAATACACTGTGATATAGTTACTCCGGGTAAAGAATATGTACCGTTTTCTTTTGCATCAGAGAATAATAAAAACAACAGCATTACCTGTATTGCTCCGACAAAGGCATTTAATCTGGCAGGTCTTCAGACATCGGCACTTTATATCCCAAATGAAAACATAAGAGAAAAGGTTCGTTCGTCCATTGAAAAAGACGAAATATCAATGCCAAATTCCTTTGCATCAGCGGCAGCAGTTGCGGCGTTTACAAAAGGGGAAAAATGGCTCGTAGAGCTGAATAGTTATATATATAATAACAAAATGACAGTAAAGAACTATTTGCAGCAGGAGATTCCACAGATAAAACTTGTCTGGGGAGACGCAACATATCTTTTGTGGCTTGACTGTACCCTGCTGAAAACGGACAGCAAAGAACTTGCCGCAAAGATAAGAAAGAATACAGGACTTTATGTAATGGCAGGAAGCTATTATGGCAGAGGAGGAGAAAAATTTCTTAGAATGAATGTTGCTTGCCCTAATAAAGTACTGTTAGAGGGTCTGGAAAGATTAAAAAAAGGAATAGCAGTCTGATTATTTTATCTTGTTAATGAGTGAAATGAAAGAGGAATGAAAAGAAATGATATATGCAGAGCATCTAAGAAAGGAATTCAAGAAGGTTGTCAAAGAACCGGGGCTCAAAGGAAGCTTCAAGGCTCTCTTCAAGCCGAAAAAAGAGATAGTAGTCGCGGCCGAAGACATAAGCTTTCACGTTCCTAAGGGTGAAATACTTGGATTTATAGGACCTAACGGTGCCGGAAAATCTACTGTAATAAAAATGCTTACGGGTATTCTTACTCCTACAAGCGGCGAATGCCGTATAAATGGTAAAATACCTCAGAATGACAGAAAAAACTATGTTAAGGAGATCGGAGCAGTATTCGGTCAGAGAACACAGCTATGGTGGGATCTTCCTCTTCAGGAAACATATCTTGTGCTGAAGGAAATTTATGAAGTAGATGATGCAAGCTTCAAAAAACGAATGGACTTTCTGAATGAGATCCTTGAGCTTGAAAAGTTTATCAAATCACCTGTAAGAACTTTGTCACTCGGTCAGAGAATGAGGGCGGATATTGCTGCTTCAATGCTGCACAGTCCGAAGGTACTGTTCCTTGACGAACCAACTATCGGACTTGATGTTGTAGTAAAGGATAATATCCGTCAGGCTATTATGAGGATCAATAAGGAAGAAAAAACAACAGTTATTCTTACAACACATGATATAAGTGATATAGAGCTTCTTTGTGACAGGATCGTAATGATAGATAAGGGTAAAAACGTTTATGACGGATCGCTTCATGAATTACGCGAAAATTATGGTCAGACAAGAGAACTCGTTTTTGAAACGGATAAGTCCTCGAAGCTTACCAAAGAGCAGTTCAGAAAGGGGCTGAATCCCAATGAGAACGATCTCGTTATTGAAAATGAGAAGAACAACTTTAAGGTGAGATTCAACAGTAATAAAATACCTGTTGCCGAAATGCTCAGTTATGCTCTTTCGGTTACAAAAGTCAAAGACATTTCTGTAAAGGATGCTGATATTGAAGAAATCATACGAAACCTCTACAGACAGGGGGAAGCATTAAATGAATAAAATAATGAAGCGCTATGTGCCGTTTATGAAAGCAGGAGTACAAAGCCTCATTATATACAGACTGAATTTTATGGGTTTTGTTATAGGGGGTCTTATTTACTGCTTTGTAATGTTCTATTTGTGGAGAGCTGTGTTTGAATCAAACGGGGGAGGGATCTTCCTCGGATTCTCTATGACAGACATGGTGGTGTATTTGTTTTTATCAAACACGACAACACAATTGATTTTCAGCGATGTAAGCAATGAGATAGGCGAGGAGATAAGAGACGGAAGTATAAGCATGAGACTGCTCAGGCCTGTCAACACCGATCTCAGCTATATGTTCGGGGAGTTAGGAACAGCGTTGATGAAGCTTGTAGTTCTGCTAATCCCTGTGATACTGGGACTGGAGATATACAGATTCTATGTTACGGGAACGATAGTATTCAATCCCCTGAATTTTCTTCTTTATCTTTTTAGTGCTGTGCTTGCATACATAATATCGTTCAGAGTGAACCTTTGCTTTGGATTTATAGCTTTTTATGTTAAGAACCTGTGGGGAATAGGGATACTGAAAAACAGTGTTATAGGATTTCTTTCCGGATCCCTGATACCTATTGCATTCATGCCGGAAGGATTAAGGATCTGTCTTGAATACCTTCCTTTTGCATCTATGAGTTATACCCCCGTAATGATCTATATGGGAAAATACGGAGCATATGAAGTATTATTCCGTATTGCAATTCAGATAATATGGGCAATTCTGCTTTACGGCCTTTCAAAGCTTATTTGGTTCGGCGCAATAAAAAAGCTTTGTATACAAGGGGGTTGATGATATGAGACGTGCTTTGAAAATATACAGATTACTTGTAGTTCAAAACCTTAAGCGGCTTATGGAATACAGAGCAGATTTCCTTACGGGTGCAGTAAGCTTTCTTATAGATCAGGCTGTAGGGATCGGTTTTATTTTTATCATTTTTTCACAAATACCTCAGCTTGCAGGTTTTACATTCCCGCAAATTCTGTTTATATATGGTTTATCTCAGATACCAAAGGGCTTGGATCATCTTTTGACAGACAACCTGTGGTGTATAGGATATTTCATTGTGCGAAAAGGTGATTTTGATAAATACCTTATAAGACCAATAAATCCATTATTTCATGTAATTGCAGAAAACTTTCAGGTTGATGCAATAGGAGAGCTTGTAGTAGGCATAGGACTTCTGGTCTACGCTGCTCCGAATGCTGATCTTCATATTACGGTTTGGACGGTTCTTTTGTCGTTAATAGCAATTCCGTTTGCCACTTTGATATACACATCATTAAAAATAATGACCTCAGCACTTGCATTCTGGATGAAAAGCAGCGGATTCATTATACAGATGGTTTACGGGATGAATGAGTTTGCAAAGTACCCAACGACAATATACAGCTTTCCGGTAAGAATATTTGTTACATACATAATTCCGTTTGCATTCACCGGATATTATCTTTCGTTATACATTCTTACAGGAACTGATCCATTATTGAGTATAGGAGGTGTAATACTGATATCATCTGTGTTATTTGTTATTTCGATTTTAATATGGAACAAAGGGATCTCGGCATATGAAAGTGCCGGAGCGTAGGTGTTAATAAATTGATTGGAGCCACTATATCCGCAAAGATATGGTGGCTCCAATCAATTGAAAAAATAAATAAAAAATAACCGCTGACAGCCTGCAAACTGAAATCAGCGGTTAAAAGATAAAAATATCTCCCTTGGTTACATCTTAGCACGAATAAAGATAAATGTCAAGAAAAGAAAGGTGGATAATTATGTTTGAGAGTATAAAAACAATAAATTATGTTACAAGAAAGTCAATAGAAAGAAGATTAAGAACAATCAGAAGGAATCCAAAATATGTATACGAAGAACACGACAGTTATAACGCATATATAAGGACATTAAGCGATATGGATATTATAACCGAAGAAGAACACAAAAGGCTATGGAATATAGGACAATATATGTTCCTTAAATATAGCTTTAAGTGGAATAGAGAACAAATAAGAGGAAAAATATAAATACCCAATGTCCCAAAATGAAAGTTTTGGGACATTGAGGGAAGGAGAAAAACAAGCCCCTCCGCCGAAGCTTCGGGACTTTCTTATATCCTTTGTTTACTTTGCACAAATCATCCCTGCTCTGACCTCGGTCTGAGCTGCTGTGCTGGCTCTGATCAGCGCTGCTGCATCGTGTTTTCCTCGCTCTGATCTCCGTTGTTTTCGTCATTCTGTACAATCTGATGTTTTTCTGTTTTATAGTATGATTTGAACATTTGTATCGTTTTTATTTTTGCATTGAATCTTAGTGCTAATTTTTCTTCATCTTCATCCGCAATCTTTGGATTATTATATGCTTCATTCATTATTTCTTTAATTTTTTTATATGTACCTCTTTGGGATATATCATTGTATTTTACTCTGTAATTACCTCTTTTTACTTTTTCAATACACATATCTTCTGTGTTTATTTGATTTATCATTTGTCCTACTCTTGATTGGCTGCATTCATCAATCCTTTTTGACAATAAATCTTGAGTCACAACACATATACCGTTTTCATCTTCATATTCAAGCATAATGTTTAATAATTTTTGATGTTTATTAAGGCTTTCTTCAAAAAAAGTCATATAGATCCTCATTTCTGCTTAATTGTCCAAAATGTTTCCGGATTATCTGTTAATTCTAAAATGTAATCTGATGATACATTTAACGCTTTACATATATCAATTAATACATTAACTTTTATTTCGTTTTCTCCTCTTTCATATCTGCTGTATTGTGTTTGTTCCATACCTATTTTCTTTGCTATTTTTTCTTGAGAATAACCTCTTTCTTTTCTGACTTCTCTTATTCTTTTTAAAAAATACACAATATTCACCTCTATAAGAACAATTTTATTCTTTTTTATAAAGATCTTATTGACTTTAGAATAGTAGTGTTCTATAATTATTTTTAGAACGGTAATGTTCTATTAGAAAATATAGGAGTGTGATAGCTATGGCTGAGAAGCTGCAGGCGTGTCGGAAAACATTGGAACTTAAGTGTTGTCCCTTTTGTGGACAACATATGAAGGTTGTTAAACAGATTTCTTCCAAGTTTAATTGTTATGTTTATTTAATTGGTTGTGTCTCTGATAAATGTTTACTATCTTTTAATGAAGCTGATTGTTTTATTACTCATGAGAATCAGCTTGATGATTTCCTTGATCGCTTTAATTCTCGGTTTTTTTCTGATGATTTATATGGAATCCCTATAGAAATTGATATTCTTTAACACGTATTTTTTGAGTGTAATAATACTATGGAGTGTGATTGCTATGGCTGATAAGCTGCAGGCGTGTCCCAATGTTTTTAAATCTGAACATTTTGATTTACTTCTTGAGGAGCTGGAAGATGTTTCTTGTTCCGGTAAGGCCCTTATCCTTCATAATGAGGAGCTTGCGATATCGTTTTCTACTTCTTTATCTTCTGTTTACCCCGATCATTTATTCATTTGTTGTAAGGGTTTTCAGGCTATATGTGTTAATCGTGAATCTGTTGACTCTTTAATTGAGCTTTTACAGAAAAATTACTCTATTTTACTTTCTCAACTCAATGAAATTGATACACAGCTTGATTTTTTATTCCGTAGAGGTTCTAATCTTCCGAGTATTTATTTTTAGCTCTATAGATTTGGGCATGTAAAGTTGAAATCCTATATAGATTTTGAGTTTGTAAAGCTTAAATCCTATATAGATTTCTTATGTATAAAGTTAAAACCTTTATAGATTTTGGTTTTGTAAACTTAAATTCCTTTATAGTTTTTGATTGTGTAAAGTTAAAAACTTGTTTAAAATCTCAGTTTTTTAATAAAAAAAGTTTCGGTCAACCCTTTTTAAAGGGTTGCGGGGTAAGGGGCAGCGCCCCTTGTCCAGCAATGACGATGTTGCAGCAGTCAATAAAGTAGTCCGTCAGGACGGATGCCGCGGCCCAAAAGCATATTATGCTTTAGAAGCCTGTTCGCGAAATCCGGCACACAGTGCCGGCTCTGTTTAGCCTTTCATAACTTCTGTTATGAATATAAATTATCAAATTAAAAAAGGAGTGTTCGCAAATGATCGTTACAGTAATGGGAAAGATGAAAAAGCCCTACAACATTGACGGTAAAAGCGGTGTTTCCTGCAGATTAAGTCTCAGTTGTGGCGAATACATCAATGATTCATTCACCGGACAAACTGGTGAAGGTTCTCAGTTTATCGAAGTTAAATGCCCGGAAAAAATCATTGATCAGGTTATGATTAATGATGAACTCAGTGTAGATCTTGATGATGGCAAGACACGCATTAAAGATGCCATGTTCCGTAATTCAGATGGCAGCTTCTCGCCTATTTCTTTTTAGTTATGGTTGAGTGGGTTTTCTTCGGTATTTCCGTTCTTATCGGTATAGAACTTGGCCGTGCCTTTAGCTTCTGGAAATGGTGATTTATTATGGATTCTTCTATAATCTCGTATGGTTCTTCTATTCTATGTTGTGGTGTTGGTACTGGTTTTGGTCTATATTGTTTGTTCTCTTTACTCTCTTATGCTATCAGAGAGCTTTTCAAGCTCTTTAAACATTAGAGAAAGGGGGTGTAATAATGTCTATGCTCACTAAGATTAAGGAATCTCCGGTTGTTAAGGCTGTTGCTGTTTCTGCTCTCTCTTCTGTTGTTGCTGGTGCTGGTATGTTCTCCAGTTTTCCCACTGACCCCGAGACTTCAACTGTCTCTTCCGCTGATTTCACATCTGCTCTTACTACAGCTTTCGGTAATATGCAGAGCGATATATTCAGTTATATCCTTATTGTTCTTCCTATTGCTCTTGCTGTTGTTGGTGCTTTCTTCGGTATCAGAAAGGCTATTTCTTTTTTCAAGAGTACCGCCGGAAAATGATCTGATACCCTTACGTCTCGCAGTTTAGATTTTTTCTTCTCTGCGAGACAAATTTTTTAACGGTGATTATTATGATTTCTCTTTATTCCGGGACTCCTGGTTCTTATAAATCTTATCATGCTGTTCTTCGTTCTCTTATCTGGTTATCATCTGGCGGTAATTTGATAACCAATTTTCCCTTGAAT
>CADCPT010000136.1 GCA_902803385.1 uncultured Ruminococcus sp. | reverse complement strand
TTTAATGTCATCCTGAGCGAAGCGAAGGATCTTTAAAGATTCCTCACTGCGTTCGGAATGACAAGGTTTACAAGTTTTAGATTTTACTGAATACTACATTATTATACCACACCCGTCCCGCCCACGGTTACCACTTTCATATTTTTACACAAAAAATATCATTGTATTTGCTATATTGATTGAATAATATCTGCATCTGTGCTATAATTATAAAAGCTCAGAAAATGGAGGTGAAGAAAGTGGCAAACGGTGACAGTTGCGGGTCAGACGGACGATTATGCGGATATCATGATCCGAAATGGCGGCAAAGCTTGTTTGCTGCTTATCTGACCTATTAAAAGTATATCTGCGTTTCTTCGTATAGCCATAATACGCAGAAATAATTGTCCATTTGATCCTTCTGCCGATTTTTACAGAAGGAGGACAAACCAATGGAAAACAAAAACATCTCAACCGGTTTTGCTGTATCCGAAGCGGCCGCAAAACCAAATTACATTTCGGAGATAGCTGACCTTATTCGCAGCAATGATTCTCCGAAGGCTCTGATGAGCAAACTTGACGATTACCATGCAAACGATATCGCTGATGTAATAACCGAATTTGATCTTACTGAAAGAAAAAAGTTTTATCGTGTATGCAGTCTTGATATGCTTGCTGAAATATTTGAGTACCTCGACAATGAATCAGCTGTTACCTGTCTTAATGAGATGGGAATAAAAAAATCTGCAGCAGTTATATCAAAGCTTGATACTGATACAGCAGTAAGTATTCTGCGCAATATTGAGAAGGAAAAACGCCTGCTTATTATAGAAACGACCTCTCCTGATATACAGAAAGAAATACGGCTCATTGCATCCTTTGATGAAGATGAGATAGGAAGCCGTATGACGGTAAACTGTATTATTATACGGGCTGATTTAAACATAAAGCAGGCAATGAAAGAGCTGGTTCGTCAGGCGGAGGAAAACGATAATATAACAACATTGTTTGTTGTGGATGAAAACAATGTGTTTTACGGCGCTATAGATCTGAAGGATCTGATAACCGCAAGAAGCAATCAGACACTTTCTGATATCATAGCGACCTCATTTCCCTATGTATATGCAAGTGAACAAACTTCTGATTGTATAGAAAAGCTGAAGGATTATTCGGAAAATATCATTCCGGTGCTTGATGACGGCAACAAGCTGCTGGGTGTTATCACCTCCCAGAATATTATTGAGGCATCCGATGAAGAAATGGGGGAAGATTATGCACGTCTTGCAGGTCTGACCGCAGAAGAAGACCTCAATGAGCCTATCCTCCTCAGCCTGAAGAAGCGTATGCCCTGGCTGATAATACTGCTTGTACTGGGAATGATCGTTTCGACGGTCGTAGGCACTTTTGAAAGAGTCATAGCTCAGTTGACACTTATCATGGCTTTCCAGTCATTGATACTTGATATGGCCGGAAATGTAGGCACACAGTCGCTGGCAGTCACTATTCGTGTGCTTACCGATGAAACACTCTCGTTTAAACAAAAAATATGGCTCACCTTTAAGGAAACACGAATAGGATTCCTTAACGGAGCCATTCTGGGAACAATATCATTTTTACTGGTTGGCTTATATATCTTCATATTCAAAGGAAAAGATATAGCATTCTCATTTGCTGTTTCAGGCTGTATAGGCATTTCAATGATGCTTGCAATGCTGTTTTCAAGTGCTGTCGGAACAGTAATTCCTTTATTTTTCAAAAAAATAGGTGTTGACCCTGCTGTTGCCTCCGGTCCTCTCATTACTACTGTTAATGACCTTGTTGCAGTTGTAACATATTACGGGCTGAGCTGGTTTTTCCTGTTAAATACACTTCATCTTTCCTGAAAAACGGATTTTTATCTTAAACAACAAAGACCTGTCCTGATTATTTTTGTCGGGACAGGTCTTTTAATAACTTATATAGGGTAAACTTTATGGCAAGCTTCAAATGATGCAATTTCTTAATATGAAACATATATTTCAGCCTCTTTTGATACACTATTATATCACACCCACCCTGCCCGCGGCTACACTTTTCCGTAATCGTTTTTTCAGATAAAGCCGTTTATCTGACGCATGAGCTGCACCTGATAAACGGTTTCGGGTAGTTTATCTTTCCTCTATCGCACTTACCGGGCAATCGCTCTTTGCTTCAGCTGCACTTCCGAGAGCGTCTTCGGGAACATCTTCGCTGATCGCAACAGCCACACCCTCCTCCGACAGAGAAAATACATCCGGACATACAGACTCGCAAAGTCCGCATCCGATGCAGTTTTCATTGACATAGTATTTCATTTGTTATCTCTCCTATGGAATAATT
>CADCPT010000135.1 GCA_902803385.1 uncultured Ruminococcus sp. | reverse complement strand
TTTTCGGGCATTTTAAGAAAAAATGGCAAAACAAAAGAGGCAGTTAAAAACTGCCTCAAAATGGTGCGAGTGACGGGACTTGAACCCGTACGTCGTGAAACACACGCCCCTCAAACGTGCCTGTCTGCCAATTCCAGCACACTCGCATATTCATTTGTTTTCTGCAACGATAGTAATTATACTATGGGCAAGGGGATTTGTCAAGCGTTTTTTAAAAAAATATTAAAAATTCTTTTTTTAACAATTCTTAACAACAAACACGACAATGAGGGTGCGCCTACCTTGCGGCGCACTTTAGTGTTTTTTCCAGGGGTGCCAGGCACTTCGCGCCGAAGGCACGGTCGGGCGCGGTAGTCTCCTGAAAAACACCGTAAAAATAGTACGCCACAGGGTTTGCCGCTTTGCTGCTTTCCAAAAATTATTTGCCTTGCTGCTTTCCAAAAATTATTTGCCTTCGGCTATTGAATATGCTTCGGGAATGTGCTACAATGTAATTTAGCATGTATTACTAAAATTGTCTGCAGGTGCAGTTCCTGCGGAAATAATGGGAGAGTGAAAAACTATGAACATGAAAATGACCGGAAAAAGAGTTATCGGCGTTTCGCTGACAGCTGCTCTTGCCTTTTCTGCTTTCGCCGGCATAGGACTTGCTTCAGTCAATAACAGAGTCAATGCTGCTGAAACAGATTATCATCTTGCTGCAGAGATCGATGACGGTACTATCCTTCATTGCTTTGACTGGAAGCTGAGCGATATAAAGGCAGAACTTCCTAACATCGCTAAGGCAGGCTTTACAAGCGTTCAGACATCACCGCTCCAGGGCGGTCCGAAACAGGGTGTATGGTATTGGATCTATCAGCCGCTGGGCTTTGAGATCAAGGATACCGGACTCGGCGGCGCCGAAGAGCTTAAAGAGCTTTGCGAAGCAGCAGATGAATACGGCATCAATGTTATCGTTGACGTTGTTGCTAACCATCTTGCAGGAAGCAACAGGGATATGCTTCAGAAGCCTTTCGATGAAGACGCTTACTGGCATAACACCGGCAAGATGACAAACGATTCAAGCAGAGAGGCCGTTACGACCTACGATCTCGGCGCATACGGCGATATCAAATCGGAAGATCCGACCGTTATCAAGGCTGCCGTTGACTATGTAAATACCCTCGGCGAGCTTGGCGTTGACGGTATCCGCTGGGATGCTGCAAAGCATATCGCACTTCCGAGTGAGAACTGTGCTTTCTGGTCTGAGGTAACAAACAACAGCATGTATCACTACGGCGAGATCCTAAATACTCCCGGCGGTGATGCAAAGACAATAATGCAGGAATATACAAAGTATATGGATGTTACCGATAATGCTTATGGCAACGATGTGCTCAACGATTTCAAGAAGGGCAAGGCCCCGACAGTTGACGCCGGACGTACAGAATCAGAGGAGCTGAATGCAAGCTCACTCGTTTACTGGGGTGAAAGCCACGATACCTATGCAAACGGCGAAAACACCGGTACAAACGGCATAGATCAGAACTATATCGACAGAGCATATGCAGTTGTTGCTTCAAGAGCAGACGCAACAGCACTTTACCTCTCACGTCCTCTGAATTCCATCCCGGATCAGATGATGTACGGCAAGAAGGGCAGCATGCACTTCACCTCTCCTGAGGTAGCTGCAGTCAACCACTTCCATAATGCAGCACAGAGCGCTTCTGCTGTTGATGAATATGATGCAGACGGCGAAGTAGCTGTTGTAACGCGCAGCGGCGTAGGTGCGGTCCTTGTACTCGGCAGCGGTGGCGACAAGGAAGTAACCGTTGCTAACCACGGTGTTCCTGCAGGAACATACAAGGATGAGGTAACAGGCAACGAATTCACAGTTACCGAAACCGAGATCAAGGGTAAGATCGGCAGCAGCGGTATCGCTGTAGTTTATGATTCACCGTTCAATTTCAGAGTTGAATCCTCTGTTGAAACAGGTACTACCTTTGAAGACACACTTGAAGTAACTCTCAGAGCTATGGGCACGACCGAAGCTTACTATGAGCTCAGCTACGATAACGGCGTATACAAATATACCGACGGCGAAAAGATCACTATCGGCGGCCCCGCAGCTGCAGGCTCAGATGTTGTCCTCTCTCTCAAGGGTCACAACGAGGCAGGAGAAACCGTAACAGCTCAGTATGTTTACACAAAGAAGGCTGAAAAGGTTCTTCCGAAGCTCACAAAGGGCGGCGTTATATTCGATAACTCTGCTGAAGGCTGGAGCAATGTAAACGTTTATATCTACGACGAGCGTACCGTAAAGGGCGTTGTTGTTCAGAATGCGAAGTGGCCCGGAGTTGCCATGACAGACGCAGGCGACGGTCTGTTTACCTATGAATTCCCCGATGAGTTAAAGGACAGCAAGGATAATTCTGATAATGATCTTGCAATCAATGAATGCAAGAATATCATGGTTATATTCAACAACGGCGAAGGCGGCAGCCAGGTTCCCGCAAAGAACGGCTTCCTTAACGCTTACAATGCTGTAGGTTACTATGACGGCGGCGAACAGCTCACAGTTGTTCAGACATTTGAGGAAGAGGAGTCGCAGACTTCCGAACCGTCCCAGACATCTGAGACTTCACAGGAATCTCAGGAGTCTCAGGCATCTGAGGTATCACAGGCTTCCGAAGCTTCACAGGCCTCCACAGTATCAGAGCAGACCTCTGAGACCTCCAAAAAGGAAGAGAGCAAGACCTCTGATACATCAGAAACCAGCAAGAACACTGATAACGGCAACGAGAATCCCATTGCTCAGACGTCAGACGCAACACCGTTTGCTGCAGTTGCGGTTCTTGTAGCAGTATCCGCTGCTGTTATAGCAGTAACTGCAAAGAAAAAGCGTGAGCAGTAATAAAACAAACTGAATAAGTTAAGGGGCTGTCGCATTAACACTGCCCCATCCGCCCGACCGTGCCTTCGGCGCGACCGGGCTGCTAAAAATTTATTTTTTCAGGGGTTCCAGGCGCGAAGCGCCTGGAACCCCTGAAAAACACTATAAAAAGTGCGCCGCCGGTGTCGGATCGCGCTGTCGCTCACTTCGTTCGCTATGAATCAGCACCCGGAGGTCTATTGCCGCGGCTGTGCATCTTCAGATCGCTATATTTCACGCACCATTGCTTTTGGATCTCAGTATTTTTTCAGGGGTGTCGGGCGCAAAGCGCCTGGCACCCCTGAAAAAACAAAAAACGCCGCCCGGTCGTGCCGAAAGGGCGGTCGGGGCAGTGTTAATGTGACAGTTCCTCTGAAAAAACACCGGTATCAGATATTGAAAAGCGCTTTGGCGTTTTTGTACATCAGACGCTCATAGCTTTCCGCCGGTATCATCGACGGCAGCTCATGAAAATATCTCTGATACATCGAGACCTCTCCGCGTCCGTTGTTAAGGTATGTGTCCTTTCCGTCTATCGGATTGTCAGAGCCGAATATTATCCTTTCGTCGCCGTTTTTTTCAATAAACCTTACGGTGCTTTCTACAGGCACCCAGGTGGTGTCACCGTACAGATTCGGAAGCTTTCCGATAAGATAGATGGCATCTGCATTGTCCGTTCCGAGACCCATATGTACCATAACAAATGATATGTCCGGGTGCTTTTTTGCCATCATATACACTCTCAGACAGGATGCAGCATCCGACCCTCCGGTATGCGTTACGACAGGCAGGGAAAAGTGCTTTGCCAATTCCATAAAAGGTTCCATTCTTCTGCTGTCAAAATTGATGCGTGAATGGAAGGGGTGAAATTTCAGAGCCTTGATATAGCTGCGGTTTTCCTCTATGAAGGAATAAAGCGCATCGTCTGCTTTTTCTTCATATGGCTTCAGCCAGAGGGCAGCGCCGATCTTGTCCGGATATGCCTTTGCAAAATCGACAACGCTTTTGGCGCAGTAAAGCTGACTTTTCCTTAAAACAGCCGGGATGCGCTCGCCATGGTGGCCGAATTCAGAAGCTCTTATATCAGACACTATGCTGTAATCGATCCCATATTCTTCCATCGAATAAAGCACTTCGGATTTTTTCATATTGAAATTGAGTATTGAACCTATGTGCACGTGGGTATCAATGATCATAAAATCACCTTATTTCTCGTCTATAAGCTTTTGCAGCTCTGTCATAAAGCTGTGTATGTCCTTGAACTGCTTGTAAACGGACGCAAAACGAACGTAGGCTACCTCGTCCAGATCCTTTAGGTATTCCATTGTGTATTCACCAACAAGCTTTGACGGGACTTCGCGTTCCATGCTGCTGTATATACGGGATTCTACCTTGTCTATAACACTGTCTATCTGATCTACGGAGATCGGTCTTTTTACGCACGCTCTCTGCAGACCGACAGCAAGCTTTTCGCGGTTGAATGGTTCTCTTGAATTATCGCTTTTTACGACCATGACGGGTGTTGTTTCAATTACCTCATATGTAGTGAATCGTCTTCCGCACTGAAAGCATTCGCGTCTTCTTCTTATCCTTTCGCCCTCATCGGTAGGCCTTGAATCCACTACCTTGATATCCTCACAGGCACAATACGGACATTTCATAGCTTTTCCCCCTTATATACAAACAGAGACCGGGAAGCACATAGTTGCCTTTGGATCCTGCAGGAAGGATCCTGCGGGACAGCATCCCTATAATAAATAGTAAATCATATTTGCCGATAAGTCAAATGATTTTTAATTATTCGGAGAAAAAATATTGCATTTTTTTATCTGAGATGTAGAAATTCATTCTTTGATCACATGAAAATTTGTCACATTTTCTATATGAAAAATTAATAAAAAAATGTTGACAAATTTAAATAATTAGTGTATTATATAGTTGTCCGAAAGGATAATACATAAAAGTTACCAGTTATGGTATTTTATGTTATCATGATGATTATTCCTTTTCTTTCCTTTTTCCTTTTTTCTTTTTATTCCTTTTAGGCAGAAGGGCACAGATCATTCTGTGCCCTTCTGTCTTTGTTTTTTGTATTAGTACATATACCTTGCGGAGCACTTTCATTATAGTGTTATTCAGAGGAGACTGTCGCATTAACACTGCCTGTCAGCCCGACCGTGCCTTCGGCGCGACCGGGCTGTTTTAAGACTTGTTTTTTCAGAGGTGCCGGGCGCGGCAACAAGCTTCCGGTTGCTGATTCAGAGCGAACGAAGTGAGCGACAGCGCGATCTGACACCGGCGGCACGCCGG
>CADCPT010000134.1 GCA_902803385.1 uncultured Ruminococcus sp. | reverse complement strand
GCTGGCGCCAAGCAAGGACGACAACAAAGCTATGCGGAATTTAACGCCAAAGATATTAAAGTGTTTTATTGGATATTAGTATAAGTAAGTTCGCCGCAAGGTAGGCGAACGGGGGGCGTTATAGCACTTTATTCCGCTTTGCCAAAGCCAAAGCGAACAACAATTGCTCATTTCTCATTGCTAATTAGAAAAGCGCCCGGCACCCCTGGAAAAACACTATAAAAAGTGCGCCGCAGGGCAGGCGCACGAAGACAGGAGCGAACCGGTAGCGCGGGCACCTTATTAATTAAGCCCTGCAAGGAATGTTGACGCCTTTGCTCTGCTGTGATACAATCGGATGGAGAGTCTGTCGCTTTGCATGTTGCAGGCAGACGATAAACACCAAAATCAAAGAAACGGCTGAATGAAGAAATGAAAACAACTTTTGAAGAGATACTTGACCGTGACGGCAAGCTTGTATACAGAACAAAGGGCATTAGCATGGAACCGATGCTGCGGCAGAACAGAGATATAATAATCGTTGAAAAGAACTCTTCGGGACTCAAAAGATTCGATGTCGCACTGTACAAAAGAGGAAAAAGCTATGTGCTCCACAGAGTAATAAAAGTGATGGACGGATACTATATCATACGCGGAGATAATACGTATTCGCTTGAAGAGATCCCGGAAAGCGACGTGATCGGTGTTCTCAGAACCTTTGTGCGCAAAGGAAGGACTGTTGATGTCGATAACAGGACCTACAGGATGTATGCACGCTTCTGGAATTTCATATACCCAATAAGATCATTCTTTATGCGATGCCGCAGAAAAGCCTCACGTATCTTAAAGGGACATCCGGGGCGTTAGGAAAAGCCACTCGGCGAGACCGGGCTGCTTAAATTTTCTTCAGGGGTGCCGGGCGCTTCGCACCCGGCACCCCTGAAAAAACAAAAATAATACTTACAAATACTTGAAAAAACAACACTTTTTGAGTAAACTAAAGATAATACAATTAGCTGTTTATTGTGAGGTAATACTTTTGGATGCTTTGGTCGAAAGAATAGGCGCAGGGCAGTTTGCCCTTTTTGCCATGGAATCATGGGGACTTGTGTTTCTGGGAATACTGCTTTTCTATCAGCTTCTCAGATACGGAGACCGCAGGGAATACAGGATGCTTTACCTCTCCCTTAATACTGCTACGTTTGCCTACAATTTTTTCGATGCTTTGTCCGTCTTTATCAACGGCAGCACTTCTGCCGCAGGAACATTTACTTTATGGTATGCCTATTTTATGCGGCTGTTTTTTGCGCACTGCGTTCTACTTACCTTCACCCTTGCTTACAGGTTCGTTTCACACAGGTTTGCCCGCTCTGCATTCCTGCGCTGCCTTGTGGGTACCGTGTGGGTAATAGAGGTGCTTGCCTTTGCTGCACTGATACTGACACAGTTCACAGGCGCTCTTTATTATTTTGACAGCAGCAATTACTATCACAGGGGTCCGGAATATGACCACTATGCCATAATGATGCTTTTTGGCACTTTTGTTTCACTTTTTGCACTTATCGTCGGCAGGAAAAAAATCGAAAAGCATCAGTTCAAGGTATTATTTGTATTCTGCTGCTGCACACTTGTCGGACAGATCCTGTCTTTGTTCTTTTACGGAGCAAGGTTCATCAACCTATCTCTTTTGCTTGCCAGTATCTTTGTTCTTGTGTTTGAAGAGATAGAAGAAAGCAGCCGCCGTATCGAAGATCAGAAAAAGCTGAGTGAATTAAAGCTGCAGCTTATGACTTCTCAGATAAAGCCTCATTTCATATTCAATTCCCTTCAGGAAATATGGGTGCTTTGCTATTCAGACCCGGAAAAAGCAGCGTTTATGGTCGAGAATTTTTCCGTTTATCTGAGGAAGAATCTTGATGCCCTTCGTGAATCCGAGCCTGTTTCGGTTGAGGAAGAAATGATGATAACGGATAAATTTCTTTCACTTGTAACGGCTGATGAAGCATGCAGGTTCCGTTTGGAATATGATATCGAGGATCAGGATTTTTTACTGCCTCCGTTCACGCTTCAGCCTCTTGTTGAAAACGCATTGAAGCACGGCATCAACAAGCATAATCCGGACAGCATGATAATGATACGATCCTACGAAAACAAGTCTTCTCATATTATCGAGGTCAGCGACAATGCGACACTTGTCAAGGAGGAGATAAGACAGGCCGGTGAACACAACGGAGTCGGGATAGAGAATGTAAGGACAAGATTATCTCAGCTTTGCGGCGGAACACTGAGCGTAAAGCAGGAAAACGGCAAAACAACAGCGGTGATCGCTATTCCTAAGGAGTGAGACTGAAATGACTACACTTTCCATAGACGATACTCAGGCAGGCATAGAATCCTTAAAAATGAGACTGAAAAAGCTCTATCCGAACGATCAGCATTTTTTCTGCCTTACTCCGTCCGAAGCTCTGAAAATAGCCGAAGAGCACAGCATAGATGTCGCCTTTGTTGACATAGAGATGCCGGAGATCAACGGTCTTGAGCTTTCCAGAAAGCTGAAACAGCTGAATGAGCGGATAAACATTATTTTTGTCACTGCCTATATGGACTATGCCTACGGTGCGCTTGAAATGTTTGCGAGCGGATATCTGTTGAAGCCCCTTCAGGAAAAGGAGCTTATCCGTGCAATGAAAAACCTGCGGTATGCTCCCGTAAAAGAGGAAACTAAACTAAAGGTCGTATGCTTCGGAGCGTTCAGCGTGTTCTTCAAAGGCGAGCCGGTCTATTTCAAGCGCACAAAAACCCAGGAGCTTTTTGCATACCTTGTATATCAGCACGGAACGCTTTGTTCCATGGGCGAGCTTACGGCTGTACTGTGGGGCGACAAACCGCTCTCCAAAACGACCAATGCATATCTTCGTCAGATAATCGGAAGCCTCAGGAGCACCCTTGCTTCTATAGGCATGGAGGATGCCATAATAAAGGAATGGAATTCCATCGGGGTGAATGTTTCTGTTATCGAATGTGATTATTACGATTACCTTGAAAACAAGGATAGCCGGAAAGAAAAATACACCGGTGAATTCATGAAACAGTATTCCTGGGCGGAGGGAACATTTCCGGGCTGATAAAGTCTGGTTTCTTTTATCCGATACTGCGGCTGTTGGCGGTACTGCTTGTCAACGGCTGCTTTTTACCGTCAAAAACACATACTACCAGACAAAGTTTTTAGCAGTAGAGACGAAAAAAACAGGCATATTACAGCTATATCAACAATAAACAAAGACTATATTTGTGCACTTTTTACCCTTGCAAACGAGGCATCCTTATGCTATAATATCAAAGTAATATTTCCGGGTGTAGCGCAGATTGGTAGCGCGCTTGAATGGGGTTCAAGAGGCCGCAGGTTCGACTCCTGTCACTCGGACT
>CADCPT010000133.1 GCA_902803385.1 uncultured Ruminococcus sp. | reverse complement strand
TGGCAATATAAGCCACTTAAAGGCAAAATTCAATCAAAAGCTTTGGTACGGGCATCGAGATAGGGGAAAGATTGTTTTTGAAAACGGCTATGCCTATATCAATGAATACAAACTTGATACTTGCACAGTAATTAAAAACCTGTGTGAACTGAGCACCGTAGCTGAGCCTAATTATACAGATAACATCGAATGGTGGATGATGTTCAGCGGATATGAGGTAGACTGCCCCGAAAAGCAGGAAATCTTAAAACAGCTGTTTTCTAAATCAGCAGTTGCTGTTATCTATGGTTCCGCAGGCGTAGGAAAGTCGACACTGATAAACCATATCTCCCATTTCTATGAAAATGTGAATAAGCTCTTTCTGGCGCAGACAAACCCTGCAATAGACAATCTTAAGAGAAAGGTCACCGCTGATCACGATTATTGCGAGTTTTCAACAGTAGCAAGTTTTACATACAACGGCTCATCTACGGAATATGAACTTCTTGTAATTGACGAATGCAGTACTGTAAACAACAAGGATATGGTATCCATTTTAGAGAAAGCCAACTTCAAGCGTATTCTTCTTGTTGGAGACACATTTCAGATAGATTCCATTCGTTTTGGAAACTGGTTCACTGCTCTCCGCTACTTTCTTCCAGCTACATCGGTCTTTGAACTCACAAAGCCTTATAGGACTGATGACAAGCACCTTCTTGAGATATGGGCGAAGGTTCGCACAATGGAGGATGGTGTTCAGGAGGTTATCGATAAGGAAAGCTGCTCTTTAAATGTTGATGACTCGCTCCTGACTGCTGTCGGAGAAGACGAAGCCGTGCTCTGCTTAAATTATGACGGTCTCTATGGCATAAACAACATAAACCGCTTTTTGCAGGAAAGCAACCCTAACCCTGCTTTTCAGTGGGATGTTCAGCAATACAAGGTCGGTGATCCTGTTCTCTTTTTAGAAAATAACCGCTTCCACCCTCTCATTTATAACAACATGAGGGGCAGGATTGTTGGTATCGAAATAGTGGACGCAGGAGCCGCTAACGAAAGAATAGTTTTTGATATCGAAGTGTTTACGACCATAAATGCTCATGAAGCACTTTATTATGCTCTGAAGTACTTAAGAACTACAGATGAGGGGCATTCCGTTGTTCGGTTCTCTGTTCATAAAAACAAGAGCACCGATGAAGATGATGACGGAAACACTTCAAGAACCATCGTGCCATTCCAGATAGCCTATGCTGTTTCCATACATAAAGCGCAGGGTTTGGAATATAGCTCCGTTAAGGTAGTTATCACAGACGAAGTTGACGAGCTTATAACGCATAACATCTTCTACACTGCCATTACAAGAGCTCAGAAACAGCTGAAGATTTACTGGACGGCAGAAGTTGAAAAGAAGGTTCTTGAGAGGATTGCGCCGAGAAACATTGAGGATGATATAAAAATCCTTAGGGGGATGATCTGAACCTGGATATTCTTTATCATTTTCCATTGTAAAAACAAAAAAGCCCCGCTTCCGGAGAGCCCGCAGAAGCTGAAAAAACAGCTCTTTCAATCTCTCCGAAAACGGGGCGTGTATATTATTATATCAATATTCTGCTTGAGGGATTTAATCTTAATCCTTCCCGGCAATCAGCTCCCAGTCCTTTATCTCATCCTTCTTCACAGCTTCATATAACTGCCCTTCGCACTCGCCTGTGCTCTGCATATCAAGAAGGGCTTTAATCTCCATGTAGCACAGATAATTGGCATTGTATTCAAACGACTTCTTCCTGTCATACGGCACACGCTTTATGATCCTTGCTTCGACTTTATATCCGCCATCCAGCAGTTCCTTAATCTGTTTTGGAACATCTTTTCCCAGATATCCTTTTATCACAGCGTTCACATGCCCGTCTCCACCAAGAAGGCGCACAAGGATGTTATTGGACTTGCCGACATAGATACAGGTTTCCAGACCTCTACCGTCAATCTTATAGATACCGTAAATACCTCTGATTTTCTCCTCCGTGAGCAAGGAAGCCGGCACTGTGATGCCGAGTTCTTCAGCTTCAGCAAAACGCTTTTTATATTCGTTCAGTTGTTTTTTGGTCATTACTTTCTTATAAACCTTTCATCTTCTGCGTTATCACTGATTTCCGCAAACCGCTCCACACTCATGTGAAGGTCATACTTCTCGCGGAGCTCTGCTATTGTCGCCATCATGGGACTTGCGTGATGAGCATCAATGGCGGTCTGATCTGTCCAGGAATCAATCAGCAGCACAGTCTCCGGGTCTTCCATCGAGACATAATACTCATATCGAAGATTGCCTTGCCCGGCACGAATCTTATCTACCGTCCCGGATGACATCATTTCTTCCGCAAAAGCACGGGCCGAGCCGTTTTTTCCTAGGTAACGCAGATTTACTGTTATCGCCATTTCAAAATCTCCTGTTATTCCTCAAACATCCCGTCCGGGAACTGCCCGTCAATCTACTCTGACAATATTTCAAACACCTTATACTCCTCAAAATCCCTGATAATAGGCTCCGGCAGAAGTTTGCGGCATGTTTCCTCATCAGCCCAGACATAGTCCTTGTGTTCGAAACTGATCTTAATATCTTCAATTTCTGTTTCACACAGGTATACTATGAGCAGATCCGGAAGTTCACGTTCAAGGATGGCAATGTATGCAATCCTGTTGATACTGATATCACTGATACCTGTTTCTTCCATGACTTCTCTTCGCACAGCATCCTCCGGGGTTTCACCGGCTTCAATATTTCCGCCGGCATTCTCCCATGTGCCTGCGCCGATATCATCCGCATCGCACCTGCGTACTAATAGGAAACGGTTAAGAGACTTGTTGTATATAATGCATTTAACTATTATTTTTGCTATCATTTCCCATACCTCTCACAACACCACGTTGCAATCTCGGCAATCAGCTCATGCGGCAGCTCCTCATTATGCGGCAACTGAATTGTTCCTTTACTCGTCCTATAACCCTGTAGTTTTTCCGCAAACACAGCGGTCGCCTCACCGCCCGGATAGATACCGATGTGGTTTTTGAATGCGGCAAAGTGGATGATATTGCGGCCTTTCCAGAAGGTCGGCATCCGGAAACTGATCCGCTCTTCCGCCTCCGGGATAGCTGTGTGTATCGTGTTTCTCACAGCGCTCAACCGCTCCCGGAGCTCAGGCCCCTGTGAATTTATATATTCATCGATCGGGTTCATACCTACGCCTTATTGAATTTCTCTTTTCCCTGCCTGCATCTCGGGCACTTCCAGTCATCCGGAAGATCCTCAAACGCAACTCCGTCATGCTCAGCCGGGTCATAAACATATCCACAGACGGAGCATACATACTTGCCGGATGCTTCCTGAACTGTGAAATCGACATCTGCAAGAACGGTCGGAACGGGATTATCCAGATTCATCACACGCTTTGCCTCAAGATTTTCATAGCCCTGCGGTGTGTGGGTGCCACAGTAAACTGTCGGGTTGTTTCTTACAAATTCACGGACACGGTCAAGAGTTTCACGGGCAGCATCCTTATCCTCAAATACAATGGACAGCTTGTTCTCATAGAGCGCCTCGTCCACGTAGGTAATGTCGCCGTGGAGCATATAGAATAATCCTTCGTTTTCCACGATTATAATACTGTTTCCGTTGGTATGCCCCTTCGCTTTTACCATGCGAATGCCTGTGGCAATAATCTGGCT
>CADCPT010000132.1 GCA_902803385.1 uncultured Ruminococcus sp. | reverse complement strand
TGGTCTGCTCTGCCGGTGAGCTTGCGGTGCATTGCGGTTATTACGACCCTCCTACTCGGGCTTGCTGACTGACTTCACCGTAATACAGTTTTCCTTATCCCCTTTGCTTGCAGTTTTGTTTTCGGGCGCACTCGGACTTCACAGCCTTGCAAAAAAAGCCTGCCTTTTCATAATTCCGAGCCTGCTTACAGAGATCTGCTGTGCGCCGTCGGGGCTGATCTTCTATTTTGATAATAACGGCTACTCCAGGGGCGAGTTCTTTGTCATATATGAATTGATGTATCTTATAAGTATGATATATCTTGCTGTCAGCCTTATCATAGTGGGCAGGAGATTCCGCAACCGTGACCTGCTTACCATAATCATGGTCGTGGTCGTGCTTCTCGGCGGTATCATTCCCATGACCTTTTACAAGATCAATGTGACATATGTTTCGATAGGTATAAGCGCCTGTCTTTGTTATATCTACTACAACGATCTTATACAGCAGGATACAAAGGAACAGCTCGTCGCTAATCAGATAAAGCTTTCCTATATGCAGGCGCATATAATCTCCGGGCTGTCAAACCTTATTGAGAACCGCGATACAGAGACCGGGGAGCATGTTGCCCGGACAGGCAGATACGTAAAAACGCTTGCAGAGGACGCCGCAAAGGACGGTGTATATACTGACATTATAGACGAGCATTTCATCGAGCTGCTTTATTCTCTTGCTCCGCTGCATGATGTAGGAAAAATAGTTGTTTCCGACCGCATACTGAAAAAGCAGGGAAAGCTGACCCCGGAGGAATTTGAAGAAATAAAAAAGCATGCTTCGGCAGGAGGTCAGGTCGTCAGACAGATACTTGAAGGAATAACAGACGAGGAATACAATGCATTTGCCTCGGATATTGCAATGTACCATCATGAAAAATGGAACGGCAGCGGATACCACGAACAGCTTTCGGGAAAAGACATCCCCCTTGCCGCAAGGATAATGGCAATAGCGGATGTTTATGACGCTCTTACATCTGAGCGCTGCTACAAAAAAGCCATTCCGCCTGAAGAAGCCTTCCGTATAATACAGGAGGGTGCCGGAACGCATTTTGATCCGGAGCTTGTGGAGGTATTCATGCGGCACCGTAATGAATTCATACTTTGATCGGAAAGCAGAGGCGAAAACTATGCCGGAATATGCATTTTACGGCAGTGAAACAGCAGATATCATGGATGCCCGGGGACTTACGCCGCGCGACTATTACGATCTGCTGTCAGATATCTGGTGCGCCGGCACCTGTGCTCCGAGGCTCAGGGAAAAATGGAGCAATGATAACAAAACTCTCGGGCAATGCTCTGTAACGGCATTTCTTATGCAGGATATCTTCGGAGGAAAGGTATTCGGAATAAAAAGACCGAACGGTAATTACCACTGCTTCAATGTTGTCGGAGACTGTGTTTTTGACCTGACAAGCGAACAGTTTACAGGCGAGGAGCTTGATTACTCAGACTGCACCGAGCAGCACAGGGAGGAACATTTTGCAAAGGAAGAAAAACGCCTTCGCTACGAATACCTGAGAAAAAAGCTTACGGAAGCTCTGAAATGTAATACACCGGAGCGACCTTCGATATACTGAAACTGAGCGCACAGACCGTTACTTTATGATCGGAAACAGAAAGCTGAATAATACCGGGAGGTGTCGGAAATGAATGAATTTATGAGGATCGCAGCAGAGGAAGCAAGAGAAGGGATATATGCAGGTCACGGCGGTCCCTTCGGATGTGTTATCGTCAAAAACGGCGCGATCATAGGCAAAGGTCATAATGAAGTGATAAAGCAGAATGACCCCACCTGTCACGGCGAAATGATGGCTATCCGCAGTGCCTGCAGGAATACGGGCAGCTTTGATCTCTCCGGCTGTGAGCTTTATACCACTGCCGAGCCATGCCCTATGTGTTTCGGAGCGATAATGTGGGCAAATATCGGCAGGGTGTATTACGGCTGCACCGTTACAGATACCGCCGGCATCGGATTCCGTGACGAACAGTTTTACAATACCTCGAGAGACGATATGACGGAGACCGACAGGCAGGAGTGTCTTGAGATATTTGAGGAATACAAACAGCTCAGAAACAGGAAAAACTATTAAGCAAAGCCCCTGTGGCACGCTTTATTATAGTGTTTTTTCAGAGGTGCCGCGAGCTTTGCTCGCGGCACCTCTGAAAAAACAAGTCTTAAAATAGCCCGGTCGTTGC
>CADCPT010000131.1 GCA_902803385.1 uncultured Ruminococcus sp. | reverse complement strand
CTTTTCCTTCGTGGCGTACATCGTGCCTACCTGAGATCTGAGACCCTTACCGAGATCCTCAAGACCTGCGCCTACGGCAAGACCGTCATCAGAGAAGGCGCTCTGAGTTCTGCCGTATACGATCTGGAGGAAGAGCTCGCGCATAGCTGTATTGATAGCGTCGCAAACGAGGTCAGTGTTAAGAGCCTCGAGAATGGTCTTGCCCTGGAGGACCTCAGCAGCCATAGCGGCAGAATGGGTCATACCTGAGCAGCCGATAGTCTCAACAAGAGCCTCCTCGATAACGCCGTTCTTTACGTTGAGGGACAGCTTACATGCGCCCTGCTGCGGAGCACACCAGCCGATACCATGTGTGAAACCGGAAATATCTCCGATCTGTTTAGCATGCACCCACTTGCCCTCTTCGGGGATCGGAGCCGGCTCATGCTTTGCACCCTTAGCAACAGGGCACATAAGTTCAACTTCTTTTGTGTAAATCATTGTGATCTCCTTTCGTTTTATCGGATTATAGCAGGAGACGGCGGCGCCGGACATGGCATACCGCTCCCAATGTAACAATTATAATATTTTTTGTAACGGATTTCAAGAATTTTTCCAAGAATTTTGTATATTTTTATTAGTTCCCGGCCAATGCGCTGCTGGAGTAAACCCGTTCCGAAAAGGCGTTTCAGTCAAGCTCCATTCTCATGAGGATAAGCTCCTGCCAGCCGCTTATCCGCGACCGGAAAGCGTGGGGCTTTCTGCCGTATTCGACAAAGCCTTCGCTTTTGTACAGCTCATAGGCGTTTGTGTTTTCAGTTACGACCTCAAGCTCTATCTGCCTGTAGCCTGCCTTTGCGGCGCATTCGATGCACGCCTTCGTCAGAGCGCGGCCGATGCCCAGATTCCAGTATGCGCGGTCAATGCTTACTCCGAATTCGGCGCGGTGGCGTGTTTTCCAGTGTGCACCTGCACAGCTTATCCCGGCAGTCCCCACGACCTTGCCGTCGACCAGGGCAAGTATCTCTGCTTCGTTTTCGCTTTCGGAAAGCTTTTTCAGATAATTGCTTTCCTCTTCTGCTGTGAAAGTTATTTCATCGGGATAGGTCATCAGAAAATCCGTCTGCTCATGTGTCAGTATGAAATTATCAAGAGCCTCCTGTCCGTCTTTTTCTGTGCCGTTCCGCAGAATACATTTTCTGCCGTCCTTCAGCGTTATTTCCTTATAGAATTGCAATTCTTTCATCTCCGTTTTGATATTATTTCCTGCCGACTGCAAGCTCGTTATGAATGTCAGTCGTCAGCAGGGGATGCAGATCTGAGCCTGTCGCGGTTTTTCCACACAAGACCTCCGCCCTGCTCGTTCATATTGTTTTCCTCGTCGTCTATCATCTGTATCATTACTCTCGCGGCTTCGGGATCAAAATGACTTCCCATGCATTTTTCTATTTCGGCGCGTACCGCCTGATGACTGCGCGGCTTTGAATACGTGCGGGTGGATGTCATTGCGTCATAGCAGTCCGCAACGCAGATGATGCGCGCCGCTTCGGGTATCTCTTCTCCGGAAAGACCGTCCGGGTAGCCTGTGCCGTCGTATTTCTCATGATGCCAGCGCGCGCCTACGCTCAGCTCCGGCCTTTCGGATATCGCCTGCAGTATCTCGTAGCCTATGACGGTATGCTTTTTTATCTCCGAGAATTCATCATCGGTCAGTCTTGAGGTCTTATTGATTATTTCCTCGCTTACTCCGATCTTGCCTATGTCATGCACAAGACCCATGGCGTAGATCTTTTCCTGTTCCTCAAGGCTTTTGCCCATGCGTCTTGCTATTTCAGCGGAGTATTCAGCCACCCTGCCGGAATGACCGTTCGTATAGTGATCTTTTGCGTCAACAGTTCTTGAGAGAGCGATCATCATCTCAAAAGACAGGCGTTCGGCTCTTTCTGTCTGTCTGCCTATCTCCTTTCTGAGACCTGACTGCATACGGTAAAGCTCCGTGTTGTCATGCAAAACATATATAGTACCGGAATCCGTTTTGCCACGGTATAGCTTTGCTGTACGCACTGTATACATTTTTTCTCCGACGGGTATTGGATCATCGTTTTCGGAAGCCCGGCGGAGCATCGGGATCACATTTTCCGGTTTTTTCAGAAGCTCCGGAAAAAGTGCCTCCGCAGGTTTGTTGAAATAGGCAACATTTTCGTTCAGGTCAGCGGCAACTATGCTTTCGGACATCTTGTCAACTATATAATCCTTGGCAAGCTGTCCGGCATCAAGAAGATCATATCCGAAAATGGACGCAAGCATAAACAGTGTGCCTATTGCAGAGCCGAGCATCGTTACGTCATAAACGGTGGTCATTTTTTTGGGTGCAAACATCTGCAAAAGGAAAAAAGCGCTTTCCGTAAACATTGCTAAAATAACGATAAGCAGTCGTTTGCGTGCTGTTTTGTCCTTTTGCCTGCTGCGTGTTATGAAAAGCATTGTAAGCCCCACTGCAATGTAGCATATAAGCACGGACATGTACATCTTGTGCCATATTCCGCTGCCATGGTGAAGCACGGGGAAATCACCGTTCATTTCAAACCCGAATTCTGTATAGTAAAGAGTGTGGCTTCTTGCCGTAAGGATCACCACATAAGTCACTGCATTATAAAGCCCGAGGATCACTTTCAGGATATCGGGCAGCCGGACGCGGCAAAGCTCAGCGATAAAGATGAAAAGCGCAAAGCCTGTCCACACCCTTCCGAAATAGGAAAGCTGCAGCGCGGTCATATAGTTATCGAGCGTTCGGGCCTTCAGCTCAAAAAGGTAGCCGATGTTATTCACGAGAGCCGCAACTATGCTGAAAAACAGATAGGCATGGAGCCTGCTGTTCCATTTGCGGAACACTACCCAGCCTTCGATGAACAGCGCGAGGATACTGATATACTGAATTATGATAACTACGTTGTACATATATATCCTCCGTTGGATTATTGCAGTATCGGTGAAGACCTCTGCTGATAATATGATACAACTATGTTATAAAAAAATCAACATTATTGCAAAATTTTAGATGAGCCGCTCGTTTCCGTAGTTGCCCGACCTCTGCTGTGCAGCGACCGGGCTGTTTTAAGCCTTGTTTTTTCAGAGGTGGCGCGAGCTTTGCTCGCGCCACCTCTGAAAAAACACTATATATAATAAAAGTGCGTCGCGGGGCTATTGAAATAAAGAGTCTTTCAGTGTTATAATCAGTTAGATGATCCGGTAAATGAATTTATCGGTATAAAATACGAGGAGATGTTAATATGGATCTGATACCAAGCTTTTCGGTAGATCATACAGCAATTATTCCCGGAATTTTTGTAAGCCGTCAGGATAGTGTCGCTGAGAGTGTTATAACTACTTATGACATCAGGCTTACAAGACCCAACAGAGAGCCTGCGATAGATGTGGCTGCAATGCATTCTCTTGAGCATCTTATAGCGACTTTTCTGAGGAATGATCCTGAATGGAAGGACGAAATTATCTACTGGGGACCTATGGGATGTCTGACAGGCTTTTATCTTATTTTAAAGGGAGGCCGCTCTCCGAGCGAAATATATGATCTGATCCTGAGATCATTCAGGTCGGTAGAAGACGCACAGGAAGTTCCCGGAGCTACTGCCGTAAACTGCGGAAACTACCTTATGCATAATCTCGGAATGGCAAAATGGTATGCTGCAAGGTTTGCGGATTATCTTGATGAAAACCGCGAAAATCCGGCTATCTTTGAGTATCCGAAGACAGAGAGGCTTGTAACAGACGACGGCATGAGTTTTTATGACTCATGATCAGATGCGCCCGAAGGAAATACCCTCGTGGTGCGCCTGCCCTTTGGCTTACTCTGCTATTCAAAGACTTGTTTTTTCAGGGGTGCCAGGCGCGAAGCCGCATCCCGACCGTTGCTGCGCAACGAACGGGATGTTTATAGACTTGCTTTTTAGAGGTGCCGCGAGCGAAGCTCGCGGCACCTCTAAAAAATACTATACCTAAGTGCGCCGCAGGGTAGGCGCACGGCAAAAAGAAAAAGGGTTGTGAGGATCCTCACAGCCCCTGTTCTGTTCAGCGCATAAGACCTATATAGCCCTCAGTGCCGTCAGACCATTTATACTTGCCGACGGCATAGTTGATCCCGTTGTCCGATCGGAAATCTGTCAGTTCAATGCTGTTAGAGCCCTTTGCATTTATTGCTCCGTCGGTGAATGTTCCGGTGTGGCCTCCGCGTGTCCCGCGCAGATCAAGCTCTTCGCCGGTCTTATCCATAAGTCTCCGACCCCAGTTGAAGATCACCGAGGTCTCATCCGATGAACCTGCTATCTCAACATTGAAAAGATCTGTAAATTTTCCGTCCGGCTTTTCGCTGTCCGGATCAGATATCATGACTGCCTTCCAGTATCCTGTGACCGAGCTGAAATCAGAGACCTTTTCAGCCGAGTCCGAGAGATCCTTCCAGCCTGTTTTGTATGAAAAATTACTCAGCATCTCCTCATCGCCGTATTCAAGATTCTTCGGTTCAAGACTCATGTAGTCGTCCGGCTTGTGATAATCACTGCTTTTTGAGGATGTTTCCGATTCTGAAGTCTGCCCGAATAATTCTCCTGCTCCGCATCCGCATAAAACGGTCAGCAATGACATCAGGATAAGAATAAAACACAGACTCTTTGCTGCGATGGAATATTTGTTGTTTTTGAACATTGATATCACTCCTTGCGTTTATTCACTCTGTTGGTTCCGATGGGTGAAGAAGCCTGTACAGACCGTCCGTAAAGTCTCTGTAATGCCTTGGAAAATTCTGTGAACCGCTTGCATGGATTTTTCTGCTGCCGTTGACGACCGCTTCCAGTCTGAACATCGTTCCGTCGCGCACTCCTTTTGGGTGCTTGCCGTAAAAGCCGTCCCAGGAAAGAAGCTTACAATCGTTAAGCAGCTTCAGCACCTCCTTTTCACTGCATGTTACCTGTATTTCAGGTATCCTGATATCTTCCGGCCCGGAATATCTGTTTCCATACTTGGAGACCTCAGCTTCGCTTTCCTTCATAACGATCTCATAATCGTTAATATATCGCATACCGATTGTGTGAAGCTTTACTATCTCGAAGGATGTGATATTTCCGTGGGGAGAGTTTGAATCATGGTTTTCTGCAAGCAGTTTTCTGTATCTGAACCAGGACAGTTTACCGTTTTTTCTTGCTTTTTCTATGTAATCGTTGTATTCGCAGGGCTCCAATACATAGAATTCATCAGCAGACGGTGTGCTTCCGGCAGAGGAAATGTGCAGTATCTTGTTTCCGAATTCATCCCTGCCGATTATTTCGCGCTGAAGTGTCTTTCCTTTTGAAGCGTCAAAAAGCTTCGTGTAATCATATCCGGAATTTGTATCGATCTTTTTCATAAAGCACCCCGCTTTCTGAACGAAGCATTGCAGGACGAACGTAAGCTCATTTGTTTGAGCTTTCACTCAGATAACGTCTGAAGTGCCTGATTATCAGCAGAACTGAGCCGAGAATTATAAGTGCTATAGAAACATTTCTCAGCCAGTCGAACCGACCGTAAATATCCTGCATAAGCGAATACGGATTATGGCGGTTGATGTACACGGTTATTTCATCCGCTGTTTCGTATTTTCCGCTTGATACGTTTCCTGCCGAAACATTGGTGTAGACCTTGCTGTCGTATTCGTATGTGACGTATATCTTATCGGAGAGATTGTTATGCTTTATGTATGTTACCGTAACATTCGCCTTATCTGCTGTTTCCTGGAATCTTTTTATCCCTGCATTGTCCAGCACCGCGAACAGCACTCCGATGATCCCTATGATGATAAGAAGGATATAGATCCCGACAAGCTTTTTGCGCTTGTTTTCTCTCATTTCCCTTTGTATTCCCTGGGTCGTCTGCGGCTGTGCATAAGGCATACCATACATACCGACCATTCTCGGATCAGTTCGTATCTGAGCCTCCATAAGCTCTGCCTTGCTCATTTTTCTTGGCACAAGATCACCACCTGAAAAAACTATTCAGTATATGCATCAATACTTACCTGTATGATTTATTATACAGGTCCGGGAAGAAAAATGCAAGCAATTTGAATACAAGTTTGTTACAATCACTTGATTTCTGTCGGGAATAAATGTATAATTCTCTTATAACGTCGGGAGGTGCGTATTATGGTACTTGTTATAATTGCTGCGGTGTGCTGTCTTGCTGCTGCTACTCTTATGTATACTCCGCGGATGAGGAGCTTTCCTTATTACAGACCGCTGGCGTTTTTCTTTTTGTTTGAGGGGATATGGCTTCCGGCTGATTATGCGGTCGCCCAGATCGCGCCCGGCGCTGTTTTTATGTCATTCATACATTATATTGCGATAATACTGCTTGTTGCATATCTGGTGGTATGTGTTTTCCTTAATACAAGGAAAAAGAAAGGCACAAAGAAAAAATAATGCCGGGTGTATCGGCGGAGGAGATAGTTTTTAAGTATGGGTTCAGTATATGCAATTATATGGCTTGTAATAGCTGTCGTGCTTTTTGTTCGTTTCAGAAATGTAAGTCCGGCGATCATTCCGCTTTCGGCGTATTTTGTGTTTCTCGGACTGTGGTGGGGAGCGAACGAATTCGTTCAGGCAGATCTTATGAACGGAGCTTACGGATGGATACTCAAAGGAGTATCGGCGGCCGTTCTGCTGTTCTGCGGAATAATATATTATCTTACAAGGTCCCGGCTGTCGTCTGATGCGGAAGATAACGACGGGGAAGAGTGATTTTTAAAAAAATTTAAAAAAACACTTGCATTTTTATAATTGGTGTGTTATAATAACAGAGTCGTCAGAGAGACGACAAAAAGTTGGTGTTGATGACGTCGAGGGTCCACCCGTTCCCATGCCGAACACGGAAGTTAAGCTCGATAGTGCCGAAGATACTTGGATGGT
>CADCPT010000130.1 GCA_902803385.1 uncultured Ruminococcus sp. | reverse complement strand
CTGGTGACCGGCGGAGAGTTCCTCATCAAGAACCTCAAGACCAACAAAGTTACAGTTATCCAGCAGGAGATCGGCGTTCAGCCTGTTCTTGCCTTTGGCAACAGCAGCGGCGACTTTGCTATGGCGAACTTTACCATAAACAACAATCAATACAAAAGCGCTGCCTTTATGCTCTGCTGTGACGACACCGAGCGCGAAAACGGCAACATTGAAAAAGCCGACAAGATGCGCACAAACTGCGAGGAAAACGGATACACCGCCGTTTCTATGAAAAACGACTGGACAACCATTTACGGAGATAATGTGAGCAGGAAATAACACTTTACTTTTTCGGGGATTATTCCAAAAAACAAGAGGCTGCCGCACATTTGATATGACAGCCCCTTATTCATCTCATGACGCAAAATGTGTTTGCCTATTATGTCCGTATGTTTTATAATATAACTCAAAAAACATTTTGCATGATAGTGTTCTGAAATCGTATGGAGTCGGTGATAATGATACAGATATGCAATATAATAGCTGAGCTTTGTTCCATGATAATACATTCCTGTCCGGATGACTCTTTATTTGTAAAGTACAGTTGTCTGACAGTGAATCGAAAGAATAAAATGCTGCGGGATATTTCAGAAAATATTGCTCCGCTGTTTGAACCCGATAAGTTACCGTCCATACGTCAGCTGAAAAAAGCTGATCTGGACGACCGCTTTTATTCCTTACTGGAAGGGTATATTGCCGCACTTCAAATCAGAAACGATCTTTTTACAATGATCGCATTAGTTCAGGTCCTTGACGAAGCCTTGAAAAGCTTTTTGCTTGAACAGATCAGGATGTATCAGACAGATAATTTTTCCGTGGCACTTAATTCCAACCGAGAAACGACAGGGATAGGACTTCTACCTCGCTGTTCCTGCATCTGGGAGCGCAGTAACCGTCTTTCTCACAGCTATAACCGTCTGGATAATTTTCTTTTCCATTTTCTTCTGATCGAAAACAGCATACTCGGAGAGCTGATCGATAAGCATATTTTTCTGTCGGATGATTTCTTTCCCGATTTTTCTGCTCAGCGGCAATTAAAGATCGCCGCTACTCCTCTGCGCCGTGAAAGACATTATATCGAGGAAGAATATACAAAAAATGACATACAGTATCTTCGCATCAGCTATGACCGAAAAAAATCGGCAGAGGATAACGATGAGATATGGAAAAAAACAATAATAGCTGCAAAAAACAACTGTGATATTATCGTATTTCCCGAGCTGTTGGGCAACAGCGACACACCGGAAAACATCAGTCAGAGACTACGATCACTGTCGTCTGAGGAGCAGAAGAATATGCCTTCACTGATCATACTTCCATCTGTTTGGGAAAAGAATATGAATACCGTTACAGTTCTTGATCGTTACGGGAATGTTATCTGCCGTCAGAGCAAGCAGAAGCCTTATCTTAAGGAACATGACGGCAATGTATTTTTAGAGAATATCAAGACGAACCTGGTGGTAAATATTCTTCATTTTGAGGGAATCGGGCGTATAGCGATCCTTATTTGCAAGGACTTTATTACTACAAAATATATGGAGCAATTGATGCGCTGCTTCAAACTGACGCTTATCATCGTTCCGTCCAATTCAACAGGCTCATACGATTTCCGCCAGTCCTTTGATGTCTGCGCTCATGATGACTGCAATGTTATATGGATCAACACCTGTGCAGCGATAAAAGAAGGCAAGGAAGATAATTTCAGGAATATCGGCTACGTCCGCAAGCGTATCGGAAGATATGACGACGATTCTCAAAAGCTCTGTGAAATGCCTGTCTGTGGCGGTGCTTTCGGCGGAAACTGCCGCAGGGATTGTATTTACTTTGAAACGATAAGAGGTGTGTGATATGAAATTCAGAAGTATAAAAAAGGAGTACCAGGGCAATTATCTTACCTACTATAAGATCGGATATGAAACTGAAGGCGGCAAAGAAAAGATTTATGAGATGATAAGCCGAAACCCTGAGATGAAAAAGCAGGATGATCTGAACAGCAGCCAAGCAGATGCTGTTATTATGATAATCCATGACAGCACCGGAGAAAAAATCCTGCTGAATCTGGAATATCGGATGGCGGTCGGTGAATGGGTCTATAATTTTCCGGCAGGTCTGATCGACGATGGGGAGAACGTTTCCGAAGCCGCCGAAAGGGAACTGAGAGAAGAGACAGGTCTGAAACTGACAGTGATCAAAGAGATCTGGAAGGAAAGCTATTCGGCAGTCGGCTTTTCAAACGAAAAAGGCAAAGTCGTGATCGGAACTGCGGAAGGCAAGATACAGAAAAGCGATTCTGAGGCTGAAGAAATAAAAGCAGCGTGGTACACCAAAGCAGAGGTAAAAGCCCTGCTGGGAGAACACCGATTTGCAGCAAGAACTCAGGCTTATTGCTCACTATGGAGTCGGATGTAATACTTAAGATCGAATAATAACGGCAATAACTAACAGACGGCGCTGAGTTTGACTTCAAACACAGATCAGGCATTACGCCTGTCAGGAAGATGAAAGCGTGAAAAAGACTATTATTACGATAATTTGCCTGGTGATAGCAATATCATTGGCGGCTTGTTCGGCTACTGAAAAGCAGCCGGAAGGATCACAGCAAGCAGGATCTCAGACATTACAGAAATATACTCTTTCCGCAAAACGAAAGTTCATCATTGACACCGATACCGGCGGCGATGATGCCTCTGCACTGATACTTGCGGCAAAAAGCGGAAATCTTGATATTCTGGGAGTTACTACTCTGGTGGGAAATGTTGATCTGGATCAGGCCGCCAAAAATGCTCTTGCCGCATTGGAGTTGGCAGGCTGTGATGCTCCAGTTTATAAAGGTTCATCCGAAAATATAAGCGGTGAAAAGATCAACGCATTCAGTGTATACGGCACTGACGGCATGGGAGATATGGATCTGGTACATCCGAAAGGAAAAGCCCAGGACAAGGATGCTGTTGATTTTTATTAGAAACTGTCACTCAAAACCCGAATGAAATCGAAATCGTTGCCATTGGTCCCGCTACAAATATTGCAAAGGCTATTGAACGCGACCCGGATACAATGAAAAGGGTAAAGATGATCTGGTCGATGGGAACTTCCGGTCTTGGCGTGGGGAATGCTTTTCCTGCAGCGGAATTCAATGTTTACCATGACCCTCACGCCTATAAGATCATGCTGGATTCCGGCATACCGATCACCGTGGTCGGACTTGATATGTGCGGCGGAGACGCCATGTGGACAGATGCCGACTTTGAGAAGCTAAGCAGTACAAACAATATCGGAAAATTCGTCACTTCTGCTTTCGCCAAACTCAGGGAGTTTTACAATAATAATCGTTCCGGCGGCCATGTGGATAACTGCGATGCTATGGCAATGATGTGCGTGATCTATGACGGATTTGTCACAGACTCGATCAAGTGTCACGGAAGCTGCATCACCGAAAAAGGCGAAGCCTACGGGCAAGTAATATTTTACCAGCAAGGCTTCACCTATGACGTTGTTGACAACGATTTTGATTATAATGTTACTTTAGTAAGCGGTGTCGAAAAGAAGGATTATTTTGACCTTTACAGGCAAACGATCATGTCTTGAATAAAATACTGCCGCCGACAAAACAGGTTTTATATCCTGCTTTGCCGGCGGTTTGTTATTAATGAGTTTATTCAAATTTGTACAGTCATTCTAACGCATATCGTGCAATGATCTTTGCTATCGTTGTCGGGAAGGTTTTTATGACTGCGGTGGGTTGTAATAATTTGTGTTTGCTTTGTTTTTCTTCTTATTTATGACCACCACTGCGATAATTATTCCCGCAATGATAGCAACGGCAACCAAGCCAATCAGAACCGACAGCAGCACGATCACGGCGGTGTTGTCAGAGTTGTTTGCGGCGCTGTTCTGTACTGCTTCTGCCGGTTGTGCAGCG
>CADCPT010000129.1 GCA_902803385.1 uncultured Ruminococcus sp. | reverse complement strand
CGATGGTGCGTGAAATTTTGCCGGCTTAAAATGTACTGCCGCGGCAATAAGCTTCCGGTGCTGATTTATAGCGAACACAGTGAGCGACAGCGCGATGTGACACCGGCGGCACGCCGGCGCCGCAGGGCAGGCGAACGTGTCGCCGGAAATTTTCGCAGAAAAAAGTTGCAGTCAAACCTTATCTGTGATACAATAAAGTGGAATATCTGTATAATATCGGACCGGAGTGGTTTTGTAATGACGATAAATGTGCTGGGCGCAGGTCTTGCCGGCTGTGAAGCAGCCTGGCAGATAGCTCAGAGAGGAATAAATGTCCGGCTTTATGAGATGAAGCCTCTGAAAAAAACACCTGCTCACAGCAGCGACCTTTTCTGCGAGCTGATATGCTCCAATTCATTGAAGGCGGCAAGAGTTGAAAGCGCTGCAGGCCTTCTTAAAGAAGAAATGCGCAGGCTTGGCTCACTTCTGATGCAGTGCGCCGATAAGTGCTCTGTGCCGGCAGGCGGAGCGCTTGCGGTGGACAGAGATATGTTCTCTTCGATGGTCACGGACAGGATCAGATCCCATCCGCTGATAGAGGTCATCGCCGGAGAGGTGACAGAGCTTCCCCGGGGGGAGATCACCGTATGTGCTACCGGGCCGCTTACCTCTGATGCCCTTGCGGATAAGATAATCGGACTCTGCGGAGGCTCACTGCATTTCTTTGACGCTGCAGCGCCGATAGTAACAGCCGAAAGTATAGATATGAGCTGCGCTTTTACGGCTTCGAGATATGATAAGGGCGGCGACGATGCATATATCAACTGCCCGTTGAACAAAGAGGAATACGAAGCCTTTCATGCTGCGCTTGTCAGTGCCGAACGTGCACCGAGGCATGATGTCGATGTGATGAATCCTAAGGTATACGAGGGCTGTATGCCTGTTGAGATACTCGGCAGCCGCGGACTTGATACCCTTCGCTTCGGACCTATGAAGCCTGTGGGGCTGAAGGATCCCAGAACAGGCCATCGCCCGTGGGCAGTGCTGCAGCTCAGGACGGAAAACAGCGAAAAGACGATGTATAACCTTGTCGGCTTCCAGACGAATCTGAAATTTCCTGAGCAGCGCCGTGTTTTCGGTATGATACCTGCTCTAAAGAATGCTGAATATGTGCGCTACGGCGTAATGCACCGCAATACCTTCCTTGATTCCCCGAAGGTGCTTACTGCTGCGTATAGTATGAAAGCCGACCCCGACCTCTTCTTTGCCGGGCAGATAACGGGAGTTGAGGGCTATATGGAATCCGCAGGCTCGGGGCTTATTGCCGGGATAAACGCTTCACGCAGGGCGTCCGGCAGAGATATGCTTATCCTTCCGAAAGAAACTATGCTCGGTGCTCTTGCCGATTATGCGGCAAATTCCGATACGAAGGATTTTCAGCCGATGGGCGCAAATCTCGGTATCCTGCCGCCGCTTGAGGAGCATATAAGAGATAAAAGAGAACGCGCCGCTGCCTATGCAGCAAGGTCGCTGGCACTTATTGATGATATTGCCGATAAAATCGTATGAATGAAACGAGGTCAGATAAATGAAAATATTAGTCGATGCCTTCGGCGGTGATAATGCGCCGCTGGAAATAATCAAGGGATGTATACTTTCAAGGCAGGAGAATCCCGATGTTGAGGTCGCAATGGTAGGTTCGCGTGAGCTTATCGAAAAGTGCGCCTCCGAAAACGGTCTTGATATAACGCCTTTTGAGATATTTGACGCTCCCGGCGTTATCACGATGGAGGACGAGCCGACAGCTGTTCTGAAGGAGAAAAAGGACAGCTCGATGGCTGAGGGGCTGAGGCTCATTGCCGGAGATAAGGGAGACGCCTTTATCACTGCCGGCAACAGCGGAGCCGTAGTTGTGGGAGCAACGATGATAGTCAAAAGGATAAAGGGGATTCTCCGCCCCGCATTCGCTTCCGTTATGCCTACCTCCGAAGGACCGTTCATGCTCATAGACGCCGGAGCAAATGTAGAGGTGCGCCCCGAAATGCTCAGACAGTTCGGCATTATGGGCTCGGTATATATGGAAAAGATAATAGGCGTTGAAAATCCGAGAGTAGGACTTGCAAATGTCGGAACAGAAGACCACAAGGGCGGTCCCCTTCAGCATGAGGCATTTGCCCTTCTCAGACAGACAGACCTGAATTTTATCGGTAATATAGAAGCAAGAACGATACCTGCCGGCTGCGCTGATGTTGTCGTTGCCGACGGCTTTACCGGAAATGTCATCGCAAAGATGTACGAAGGCTCTGCAAAGGAGCTTATGAAAAAAATAAAGGGCGTTTTTTACACCAATGCAAGAACAAAGCTTGCCGCTCTTATGATAAAGAAGGAGCTGACCGAGCTTAAAAAATACTTTGACTACAACCGCTACGGCGGAGCGGTCATCATGGGTGTAAGAAAGCCCGTTATGAAGACCCACGGCAGCGCGAATGCAGTTGCGGTATCTGCGGCTGTAAGAGCCTGTGCGGATTTTGTAAAAACAGGAGCTATGGAAACAATAACTCAGAAAATAGCAGAGATAAGATCAGAGGAGTAAGCAATGAAGGAACTGGAAAAAAGAATAGGCTACAAATACAAAAACATAGGCTATCTTGAAAATGCTCTTACTCATTCCAGCTATGCGAATGAATCAAAGCAGAAGGTGAACAGCAACGAAAGGCTGGAATTCCTGGGCGACGCGATACTGTCCCTTGTTGTTTCGGATTATCTGTACCGCAACAGTCCGGAGCTGCCGGAGGGCGAGCTTTCAAAGCTGAGAGCGGCGCTCGTGTGCGAAAAGAGCCTCTGCCGTTTTTCGACCTCTCTGGGTGTGGGCGATTATATCAGGCTCAGCAGAGGCGAAAGGAATCTGAAGGGACAGGAAAGACCCTCGATACTTGCCGACGCTTTTGAAGCCATCATAGCCTCTGTATATCTTGACGGCGGCATGGAAAATGCCCGGAGATTTGTCTTATCATTCGTAGAGCCGGAGATAAAGAACCCCAGACCCCGTATCTTTAAGGATTATAAGACAACTCTTCAGGAGATAATCCAGCGCAACCCGGAGGAGCATCTTTCTTATGTTCTTGTGGGGGAAGAGGGTCCCGACCATGACAAGCATTTTTCCGTTGAGGTACACCTCAATAACAACGTCATCGGCAAGGGCGGCGGCCGCAGCAAAAAGGAAGCCGAGCAGCAGGCAGCAAGGGAAGCACTTAAGCTTATGGGCTACTGACCGCCCGCTGCATTATCCCGGTTTTCCGGAAGGAGATATTCTGTATGAAACAATATATACTTATCGCCGGAGTAAGCGGCACCGGTAAATCGAGCTTTCGCGGAGTTCTTGAAGGTCAAGGCTTACCTCTGGGGCATATTGTTGACCCGGATGTTATAGCAAAACAGAACAACGGGAGCGAAATAGCAGCCGGAAAACAAGCTTTGAGAGAAATCGACGGCTGTCTTGACAGAGGTGAAAGCGTAACTCAGGAAACGACGCTTTCCGGTCACAGAACTCTGAAAAGAGCAAAGGCAGAGGACTATAAGGTCACGATGAATTATATTGGTCTGAATACAAAATACGAGAGCATTTACCGTATCGCGAACCGCGTTCGCAAGGGCGGTCACGATATAGATCCGGATGATGTGCAAAAGCGGTTCAAAAAGCGGTTTTCCGATCTTGATGCAGTTATCCCGTATTGTGATAATGTGGTGTTCTATGATAACGAAAACGGATTTGTCAAGGTCGCCGAAATTACAGACGGAGAATTCAGATACATCGGCTCATACAGACCCGACTGGATCGTTGAATACAGGGAGAGATAAAACTGAAACACGCGAATATTTCCATATTTGTCCCGCACAACGGCTGTCCGCACCAGTGCTCCTTCTGCAATCAGAGGGAGATAACGGGTCAGAGCTTTCAGCCCGGCAGGGAGGATGTTATCTCGGCGGTAAAAACAGCCGAAAACAGTCTCGGGGAAAAAACAAGGAATGCCGAGATAGCCTTTTTCGGCGGCAGCTTTACCGCTGTTGAGCGCAGCTATATGACGGAGCTGCTTGACGCTGCATATCCGTTTGTAAAAAGCGGAGAATTCTTTGGCATACGTATTTCAACACGTCCCGACGCCGTAGACGATGAAATACTCGATATACTTGAAAGCCGCGGCGTTACCTCCATAGAGCTCGGCGCTCAGAGCATGGATGACGAGGTGCTTTGCCTCAACAGCCGGGGGCATACCGCCGCCGATGTGGAAAAGGCATCTGGGCTGATAAAGTCCCGGGGCTTTTCGCTGGGGCTCCAGATGATGACCTCTCTTTACGGCAGCAGCGATGAACGTGACAGGGAGACCGCAGAAAAGCTTGCGGCGCTTTCGCCTGATACCGTAAGGATATACCCGACGGTAGTGATGAAGGGCACAAGGCTCGGCGAGCTTTATGACAAGGGACTGTACAGACCGAAAAACGCAGAGCAGTCCGTTCCGCTTTGCGCGGAGCTTATGCAGTTTTTTGAGTCTCAGGGGATAAATGTGATAAGGGTCGGCCTGCACGACAGCCCGACACTGAGGGAAAGCATGACTGGCGGCGCTTTTCATCCGGCATTCCGTGAGCTTTGCGAAAGTCATATCATGCTGGAGAAGGCCGCAGAGCTTGTGAAAAGCCGGGGACTTGCAGGAGATGTCGTTTTTTATGTGAACCCGTCGTCTGTATCAAGGTTCACGGGACAAAAAAGGAAAAATACAGCGGCTCTGAAGGAAATGGGCGTCAATGCCGCTGTAAAGACCGACCCGGCGCTTGATAAGCTGGAGGTCAGGGCAGAGCAGAAATAATATGTCCTGCATTTCGTGCAGGAACGTTATCTGAAAGGATGAAGGAAAGAATTGCGCTTAAAGGCATTGGAAGTACAGGGATTCAAGACCTTTCCCGATAAAACGAAGCTTGCTTTCACGGACGGCATCACTGCGGTGGTAGGTCCGAACGGAAGCGGCAAAAGCAATATAAGCGACGCGATACGTTGGGTGCTCGGCGAGCAGAGCGCCAAGGCTCTGCGATGCTCTAAAATGGAGGATGTTATCTTCGGCGGAACTCAGCAGAGGAAGAAAACAGGCTATGCTCAGGTCACACTGTCGTTTGACAACAGCGACAGGACCCTGCATTTCGACGGAGACGAGGTCTCTGTAACGAGGCGCTATTACCGTTCCGGAAGCAGCGAATACCTGATAAACAATACTGCCGTCAGACTGCAGGATATCCACGAGATGTTTATGGATACAGGTCTCGGACGCGACGGCTATTCCATGATAGGTCAGGGCAAGATAGATTCTATCGTAGCCACAAAGGGCGAGGACAGGCGTGAGATATTTGAGGAAGCCGCAGGTATATCGCGCTTCCGCTACCGCAAGGCAGAGGCAGAGCGCCGCCTTGCAAAAACGGAGGACGACCTTGTAAGACTGCGCGATATATCCGCCGAGCTTGAGAGCCGTGTGGGGCCTCTTAAGATACAGTCTGAAAAGGCGAAGGCTTTTCTTGAATATTCAGAGGAAAAAAGAGGACTGGAAATAGCCCTGTGGCTTCGCACGCTTGACCGTTCCGCTCAGGCTGTGAGGGAGCAGGAGGATAAGCTGACCGTTGCGCGCACACAGTGTGCAGAGGCGGAAAAGGCGCTTCAGGATATTGAAAAGCAGAGCGAGGAGCTTTACGAAAAGAATACGGCAAACACCCTTCAGGCTGAAAAGCTCAGAACGGATATATCCTCAGCGGAGGAAGCCGCGGCAAACGATCGTTCCGAGGCTGCCGTTCTGAGAAGCGATATCAGGCACAATACCGATACTGCCGCAAGGATTGAGAATGAAATAAAGGAGCTTTCCGCTTCAAGCGGCGAGCTGCAGGAGCTTGCGGATATCAGGCTGAAAAAGGTCGGACAGCTCAATGACGTTCTCGAAAAGGAGGAGGGCGAGGAAAAGCGCCTTACAGACGAGCTTCTGGAGCTGCGCACAGGCGAGACCGAATCAGCCGACAGGCTTGCCTCAATAAACGGTGAGCTTGCGGAGCTTACCGCAAAGGCAGGAGACGCCAAGGTAGCCTATATCACAGCGTCATCTGCAATAGACGAGCTAAGGGAAAGACAGGGCGTTGTGGAAAACTCGATGAAGGCAAAGCGCTCCGAGGTGACAACGCTTGAACAGATAATCGACGGTTATTCATCTATGATCTCCGACTGCGACAGGGCAGCGGAAAAGATAACCGAAGAGAAAAACGAGATACAGTCAAGGATAGATGAAGGAAACAGATACTGCGACAAAGTCAAGGCAGAGCAGGAAAACGCTTCTCTTGCCGCAAGGAGCATTTCGCAGAAGGCGCAGATGCTGGAGGAGCTTGAAAAGAACCTCGAGGGCTTCACCCACAGCGTCAAGATAGTAATGAAGCAGTCCGAAGAGGGAAGGCTCAGCGGTATACATGGCCCAGTTTCAAGAGTTATCAGAACAGAAGCGGAATACAGCACAGCCATCGAGACCGCTCTCGGTGCCGCAATGCAGAATATCGTCACAACGAATGACGAGGACGCAAAAAGGGCTATCCGCTATCTCAAGGAGCACGACGGAGGAAGGGCGACCTTTCTGCCGATGTCAACGATAAAGGGCAGAGAGCTTAATGAACAGGGGCTTGAAGACTGCCGCGGCTTTGTAGGGATCGCAAGCAGCCTTTGCGCATGCGACGACTGCTACCGGCCTATTCTTTCAAGCCTTCTCGGAAGGATAGCTGTTGCAGAGGATCTTGACTGCGCCGTTTCAATGGCAAAGAAGTATTCCTACCGTTTCAGAGTGGTCACACTGGACGGTCAGGTGGTCAATACAGGGGGCTCTCTTACGGGCGGTTCTCTTGCAAAGAATACCGGACTGCTGAAAAGAGCCGCGGAAATAGAAAAGCTCAAAGCAGATGCGGCTGCGCTCGGAGATAAGGCTGCAGCTCTGGGAGAAAAGCTTGAAAAGGGCAGGAGCAGGCTTTCGGAGCTTTCTGAAAAAATGAATGAGGCTGAAGAAAGGCTCAGCACGGTAAAAGAGGATAAGCTGAAGCTTGAAGCTGAGATAAGGGGGCGCACCTCCGAAAAGGATTCCGCAATGCAGTTTCTGAAGCAGATAAAGGCGGAGCATGAGGGCGCTTACAAGAAGCAGGCTGATCTTACGGAAACGATGGAAAAGGCAAGACGCGAGCTTGACGAGCTGCAGCGTAGGATATCCCTGAATGAGCAGGAGGCAAAAAGCCTTACGGGCTCAAGGGACAAGCTTACAAAAGAGCGTGAAAAGCTCGGCGAGGATCTGCAGGATATCAGGCTGAAAATACTCAGCACAAAAATGGACATTACCAATGCTCAGGCGGAGGCTGACGCGGCTGCTGAAAGAAGGCGTTCCGCCCAGCAGAAGCTTGACGACAACAAGGCAGAGCTCCTGCGCATAGAAAAGGAAAACAAAGAGACCGAAGAAAAAGCGGCAAGGCTTGAAGCCTCGTCGGCAGAAAGGCTGAAGCTGGCTCAGACCCTGAGAGAAAGCATTGAAGAGCTGAAAGCCGAAAAACTGGAGCTTGAAAGGCAGTCCTCTCAGCTCCGCACGGCTGAAAGGGAAAAGACAGCTGAGCAGGGAAGACTGAATGCGGAGATATCAAGGCTTGAGGAACGCCGCAATAATCTTCAGAAGGAATATGACAGCATTACCGAAAAGCTGTGGGAGGAATACGAGCTTTCAAAGCGTGAGGCTGAAAGCGCCGCCGCAGTTATCGAAGAGGTCGGCAAGGCTCAGAGAAGGCTTGCGGAGCTCAAATCAAAGATAAAAGCCCTCGGAGCCGTTAATGTTGCCGCAATAGAGGAATACAAGGAAGTAAGCGAGCGCTATGAATTCATGAGCGTTCAGATAAAGGATATAGAGAGATCGAAGTCCGAGCTTATGCGGCTGATAGGCGACCTTACAAAGCAGATGAGGGAAATATTCATCGACCGCTTCAACCTTATCAACCGCAATTTCTCAGAGACCTTTGTAGAGCTTTTCGGAGGCGGCAAGGCTTCGCTCACGCTTTCCGACCCGGAAAACGTTCTTACCACCGGAATAGAGATACAGGTCGAGCCGCCCGGAAAGATAGTCAGCCATATAGAGCTGCTGTCCGGAGGCGAAAAGGCGCTTGTTGCAATTGCGCTGTATTTTGCTATAATGAAGGTAAGCCCGGCTCCTTTCTGCGTGATGGATGAGATAGAAGCCGCGCTTGATGATGTAAATGTATATCGTTTTGCGGAATACCTGCGCAGAATGAACGATAATACGCAGTTCATCTGTATCACCCACCGCAGAGGTACAATGGAGGAGGCAGATGTTCTTTACGGCGTAACGATGCAGGAACAGGGCGTTTCAAAGCTTCTTGAGCTGCATGTCGCCGAGCTTGAGCAGAAGCTCGGAATGAAAGTCTGATTAGTTTTACCGGAGGGATAGTATGGGATTTTTTGATAGAATAAAAGAAGGCCTTAAAAAGACCCGTGATGCGCTTTTCGGAAGGATAGACAGTATGCTGAGATCCTTCACCAAGATAGACGACGAGCTTTTTGAAGAGCTTGAAGAGCTTCTCGTTATGGGTGATGTCGGTATGTACACCGCCGAAAAGATATGTGACGAGCTGAAAAAAAAGGTAAAGGAGCAGGGAATAACCGACCCTGCGGAAATAAAGGGGCTGCTTGAAGAGGTAATAACCGGTATGCTTTCCGGCGGACAGGAGCTGCACATTTCAACAAAGCCGTCGGTCATTCTCGTTATCGGCGTAAACGGCGTGGGAAAGACCACGACCATCGGCAAAATGGCGGCAAGCTTTACCCGCAGCGGAAAGAAAGTCACTCTTGCGGCTGCGGATACCTTCCGTGCCGCTGCCATCGACCAGCTTGAAATATGGGCCCAAAGAGCAGGAGCCGACATCATAAAGCAGGGCGAAGGCTCCGACCCGGCGGCAGTTGTCTTTGACGCTATCTCCTCTGCTAAGGCAAGGGGAAGCGATATAATCATTGCCGACACTGCCGGAAGGCTCCACAACAAAAAGAATCTTATGGCGGAGCTTGCAAAGATAAACCGAATAATCGACCGCGAGCTGCCTGACGCAGACAAGGAAGTCCTGCTTGTCCTTGACGCTACTACGGGACAGAACGCAGTCAATCAGACAAAGGAATTCAAAACAGCGGCAGGCATCACAGGTATCGTCCTTACAAAGCTTGACGGTACGGCAAAGGGCGGCGTCGTGCTTGCAATAAAAGAGGAGCTGGATGTTCCCGTCAAATATATAGGCGTGGGCGAACAGATAGACGACCTGCAGCCCTTCGACCCCGAAGAATTTGCAAGGGCGCTGTTTGCAGATGACAGCAGCAACGCAAAGGAAGCAGAGCAGCCCGCGCAGAAAAAAGAGACCGGAAGCTCACCTGAGCAGCATGTGCCTTCCACTGCTGATATCTGGGCTCAGATAGACGCCGAAAACGAAGCTGAGCGCAGGGCTGAGGAGGAAGCCGGGCTGTCAGAAAAGACTGCCGGGGAGACAGAGGCTGAAAAGGAAGCCGAACGTCTGGAACGTCAGAAGGAAAGAGAGCGCCGCGCAGAAGAACGCCGCGAGCGCGCAAAGAAATACAACTGGAGCACGGAGTGAGGATAGCTGATAGCTTATAGCCGCCGGCTTTTAGCTTTTGGCTGATGAGAGCAGAAGGATGGTGTACAGATGATATATGTTATAGCTTCAAACAACAAGAAAAAAGTCGCAGAGCTTAAAAGAATACTCGTCCCTCTCGGACTTGTAGCAAAAACACCTGCCGAGCTTGGCGTCACTCTTGACGAGGTCGAGGAAACAGGCCTGACCTTCCGCGAAAATGCCGAGCTGAAGGCTGTTGCCGCAATGAAAAAAACAGGCTTTGCGGCAATTGCGGATGACAGCGGACTGTGTGTAGACGCTCTCGGCGGAAAGCCCGGAGTGTATTCCGCAAGATATGCCGATACCGATGAGGAAAAAATAGGCCGTGTCGTTGCAGAACTTAATGAACTCGGCGGCGCGGACAGGTCGGCGCATTTTACATGCGTTATCTGCCTTGCTTATCCTGACGGGCGCAGGCTTTTTGTAGAAGGCCGCTGCGACGGAGAGATAGGCTTTGCGCCGAGGGGCTCAGGCGGCTTCGGCTACGACCCCATCTTCTTTGTAGACGGAAACAAGACCTTTGCGGAGCTTACCGACACCCAGAAGGACGCAATGAGCCACAGGGGGCGCGCGCTTCGCAAGCTCAATGATATTCTGACAGAGGAAATGTCAAAGGAAAAGGGAGTGTGAAATAATGCTGACAAGCAAACAGAGGGCTTTTCTGCGCTCACTTGCCGCTTCGGAGGATACTATCCTGATGGTCGGCAAGGGAGGCATGAGCGACCAGATAATAAAACAGGCGGACGACGCTCTTACGGCGAGGGAGCTTATTAAAGGCAAGGTGCTGGAAACAGCCGATATCAATTCCCGCGAGGCTGCGGATATCATCGCTGAGAGGACCAAAAGCGATGTCGTTCAGGTCATAGGCTCAAAATTCGTTCTCTTCCGCAGGAATACGGAGGAGCCTAAAATAGAGCTTCCGAAGGCGAGGAAAAAGCGATGAGAACGGCGATATTCGGCGGCAGCTTCAACCCGATACACAATGGTCATATACAGCTTGCAAGGGCATTTATCGACCGCCTGTCTCTTGACAGGGTGCTTATCGTTCCCACCTTTGTGCCGCCGCACAAATCCGGAGCTAAAATGGCGGATTCCGGGTCAAGACTTGAAATGTGCCGCATTGCGCTTGAAAATGTTCCGAAAATAGAGGTAAGCGATATCGAGATACGCCGCGGCGGCGCGAGCTTTACATATCTTACGCTTGAAGAGCTGCATGCGCTGTACCCCGAAGACGAGCTGTTCCTTATAACCGGAGCAGATATGTTCTTATCAATTGAAGGCTGGCGGAATCCGGAGACTATCTTCTCACTGGCGACGATATGCGGCGTTCCGAGAAACGACAGCGATATCGGAGAGCTTATGCGCCATTCGGAAAGACTGCGAGCGCTTGGGGCAAAAACAGAGGTCTTTGACGCAGGGATAATGACGGTGTCTTCAACAGAGGTGCGCCGCGGAGTTAGAAGCGGCGGAGATATCTCAGAGCTT
>CADCPT010000128.1 GCA_902803385.1 uncultured Ruminococcus sp. | reverse complement strand
TTTTCCGCTGCTGCCGCATCCTCCGTATATATCCCTTGCAAGCGCCGCAGCCGAGACAACGGTAGGCACTCCTATACTGATAACAGGTATACCGAGAGTTCTCCTGCTAAGGCAAAGACGATCGTTGCCGACTCCGGAGCCGGGTACGATACCTGTGTCTGAAAGCTGTATGGTTCGTCCTAAATGTGAAAGCCCTGCAGAAGCCAGAGCATCTATTACAATAACGGCGCACGGCGAAACAGCTCCGGCAACAGAGGATACGATCTCCCCGACCTCGATACCTGTTCTTCCGAGAACACCGGGTGCAAGCACACTGACGCTTCTGAGTCTGTCAAGACCTGTGCTTCGTGCAAGCTCACCTGTTATATGCCTTGTTGCCAGAATGCCGGCCGCGCTTTTCGGGCCGAGGGCGTCCGGAGTTATTTCTGTATTCCCTATGCCTATAACAAGTATATCGCCTTTTTCCGGCAGCAAAGACGACAGCTCATCCGCAACAGCGGTGATCTGTCCCTTTACATCCCTGTAATTATCCGTCAGCGGCATTCCCTCTGCGGTAATATATGTTCCGCAGGGCTTTCCGAGTTTTTCCGCAGCATCGCGCATGCTTATTTCCAATCTGCTTATATTAAGGCTCCCTTTGCTTTTTTGCGTAAGTGTCACTCCCTTCAAGCCTTTTCCTGAGATACGGTGTGCTTCAAGAGCAAGATCAGTCCTCAGCTGCATTGACGTTTCATTCCTTTCTGCATTAGTATTTCAGTTCTTATTATCCCACCTGACATCAAAACAATTCCGAATATACAAAAAGTTGCTTATTTTGTGCGTTAAATACGGCAAAATTATTGTTGACAGCTTTTGATCACCGAAGTATAATCTTATAAGATGAAATCAGTAGGTCTCTAAGCTGTTGTTATTCGGATCGCCGACGCAGCTCAGAAGCCCCGGAATGCTATATAATACCGGATCGTTCCCGGTTTTCAGGGAGGACAAAAATGAAAAAAATGATCGCGGCTGCTCTCGCAGCTACACTTGCAGTTTCCTCGCTCGCTCTTTCTGCCTGCAATAATAATCCCTCCGGCAATCAGGATTCTCAGTCAGCGCAGACAAGTGAGCAGTCGTCTGAGCAGTCAGTTGAGGAATCAAAAAAAGAAGAGCCCTCCGATATCAGCGCTGTAGAATCGAAGCCTGATATTACCGATGCACAGCTTTCACGTCTCAGTGACAATATCAACGCTTACAAAAAGGTACCTGAATTTACCAGTGATTCAGAAAGAATAGAAGCTCGTTCTATTTCCAAGGGCAAAAAGGTCACCTTTATCGCGGACAATATGAGCAAAACATTTACCAGCCTTGTTGCGAGAGAGTTTTCGAGGGCTTGCACATCCGCAGGCTTTAAAAAGACATATGCCGAGGATTCAGACGGAAGTCCGGCCTTTTACAATGAACAGCTTGAAAATGCCGTTGAAAACAGCAATATCGTTGTTATGTACGGCGATATCAACAAGGATGTTGTCGGTACGAATATCGAGAAGGTACAGGCGCATGGAAAGAGAGTTCTTTCTGCAGGTAATGTCGGCAAGAACGAGCTTGACCATTATGTTGATTATACCATACCGATAGATTATGAGATAACCGGTAAGCTCATGACGGACTGGGCAGTTTATGAGAGCAAGGGAAAGGTAAATGCGCTTGCCGTTAACAATTCCGATTCCACGCTTTCAAGCTCCATATTCCACGGCTTTGCCGATGAATTCAAGGAGTATGTCACATCCGGCTACTGCACCGTTCTCAGCGGTTCGTCCATAGAGATCGGAAACGGGCTCACCACAAAGATCAAGCAGGCTATCGACAAGGATCCGAACCTCAATTACATCATCGTCCTTGACGAAGGAATGATAAGCGATACAGTAAGCGCGGTTGAGCAGTCGGGAAAGGATATAAAGATAATTGCTACCGGCGGCGGCAGAGATGCTCTCGGAGCTGCCGAAACAGGAAAGGTCGACATGCTTGTTGCTCAGAGCTACGAATGGACTGCATATGCAATGACAGACTATGTTCTTCGTGTTCTTGACAAAGCCGAGCTGCCGAAGCAGCAGGATGTTCCTGTAAGGATCGTTACGGCTGAATCCATAAAGAAGGATCTGGAGGAAAACACATACAACGATATTGACGGTTTCTATGAGATATGCTTCGGCGCAAACTTCATGATCGGATACAACAGTATGTGGAGCCTGTGATCTGATAGTTTTAAAATTGAATACTTTATAAATATATGGGGTTGCCGCAAAACAAAGATTTTGACGGCAACCCCTTTGATGCTGTATACTTTTGTGTGCCTACCATGCGGCGCAATTTTTTATAGTGTTTTTCAGGGGTGCCGGGCGCTTTGCGCCCGGCACCCCTGAAAAAACAGATTTTAGCAGCCCGGTCGCGCCGAAGGCACGGTCGGGCGGACGGAACGCAGGTGCGCATAATTATTATTTTTTTGTTGACATTTTTTTGAATAAATATTACAATAAAGCCAGGTATTATACTGATACTGCCTTATTTATCGGGCAGTGTAAAAACATTTGAGGAGGCTTTTTTATGAAAACCAAAAAGATCATTACCCTGGTTCTATCACTTTGCATTGTAATATCGGTATTCTCCGTTTGTGCTTTTGCTGTTTCGGCAGAACCGCAGATCGCAGGCGGATGGACTTTCAGTGATATTTCCGCACAGAACATCACAGAAAAGGAGCAGGCTATTCTTGACAAGGCTCTTGCCGAAAACGGAGGAGTAGACTTTGAGCCTAAGGATGTGATCGCAACTCAGGTTGTAGGAGGCAGAAACTATGCTTTCCTATGCAAAGGCACACCCGTAACACTCAACCCTGTTCCCTACTGGGCAATCGTAACAGTATTTGCAGATCCCCAGGGCAATGCGTCATTGATGAATATTTCCTCCATAGATGTCGCAAACGTTAAAGTCAGAGACAGCATCGAAGAGGAAATGTCAGGGGCATGGAGCTCTGAAGTCAAGGAGAACGTTGCACCGCTTCCCGCTGAAGTAAAGAGCGCGCTCGAAAATCATACCGGCGTAGAGCTTTCTCCTATAGCTGTTCTCGGAACACAGACAGTTGCCGGCATTAATTACCGCATACTTGCTTACGGTACTCTCATCACTGCTACGCCCAGGACCGACCTTTATGTTGCTGATGTTTTTGCCAACGTTAACGGCGCTGCTGAGATCCAGACCGTATCCGTTTTTGATCTTGCTTCATATGTAACGAGAGCATCGGTTGAGGAATCCTCCGAAGAGATTTCTGACCAGTCCTCTGAAGAGGTTTCTGACCAGTCCTCTGAAGAAGTTTCCGATCAGTCCTCTCAGGATGTTTCCGGTCAGACTTCAAAAGAAACATCTTCCGAAACTTCGTCCGAAGCATCTTCCGAAGCATCAAAAGATACTTCAAAGGCTGAGTCTTCCAAAGAATCCGAAAAGACCACAGAGTCTTCTGCCGTCAAGACCGAAGAATCCTCAACAGTAACGACTACCGGTGCCGATACCCCAGATACAGGCAGTGAAGCTCCTGCAGCCATCCTCTTCGGAGTACTGTTCATAAGCGCTGCTGCGATCGTAGTATTCAAAAAGACAGAAGCATAATTCTGAGCATTAGTTTGTAATAGCCTTAATGAAGCAAACCCTGCCGCCCGACCGTGCCTTCGGCGCGACCGGGCGGGTAAAAATTTGCTTTTCAGGGGTGCCGGGCGCGAAGCGCCCGGCACCCCTGAAAAACACTGATACATAAGTGCTCCGCAAGTTTTTCCGGAGCATAGAAGGAGCATTATGAAAAACGCTGTTATATACATACATGGAAAAGGCGGAAGTGCAGCCGAATGTGAGCATTATAAGCCTCTGTTTCCCGACTGTGATGTATTTGGCATGGATTACAGGACTTTTTCCCCGCGGGAAACAGGGAAAGAGATCCATACATATGTAGGGAAGATAAAAAAAGAATACTATAATATCATTCTGATCGCAAACAGCATAGGCGCATTTTTCTGTATGAATGCAAAAATAGACGGCATGATAGATAGGGCTTATTTCATATCCCCTGTTGTCGATATGGAAAAGCTTATCACCGAAATGATGACATATGCCGGTATAACAGAGGATGAACTGAAAAAGCAGGGCACTATCTCCACCTCATTCGGTGAAGACTTGTCATGGGAATATCTTTGCTACGTAAGAGAACACCCTGTAAAATGGACAGTTAAAACCGGTATCCTTTACGGAAGCCATGATAACCTGACATCCCCGGAAACGATATCATCATTTGCCGAAAAGCATGATGCATCTCTTACCGTTATGGAAAACGGTGAGCACTGGTTCCATACGGCCGAGCAGATGAATTTTCTGGATAACTGGATCAGATCAAATAGAGAGAAAAATCATGAAGCAGATAATATATGAACTCTTATCTGAAAAATACAGCGTTTATGATGCAAAAAAGATATCCTTTGATGAGATATATTCACTTTACAGCTCCAACAGAGCATATTTTGAGTATTTCGGCTTAGAGCTGTCGGAGGAGCTTCTGAAAAGAGATATGACAATACTTCCGGACGGATGCTCAGATCAGCAGAAGCATTTTCTCGCTTATTATGAAGAAGAAAGACTTACTGCGATAATTGATATCATCACCGGCTATCCTGACGATCAGACCTGCTATATCGGGTTGTTTATGGTCGAAGAAACACTTCACGGTCGCGGAAAAGGGACAGAGATCATATCCGGGCTTCGCAGATACCTGGGCGGCATTGGATATAAAGCATTACGTCTTGCATACGGCAAACACTATACATCCGCAAAACGATTCTGGACAAAGAACGGATTTATCCCTGTTCGTGAAGCTGTTATTGAAGAATACGGAGAAGTTTTCGTCGCTGAGCGTAAACTGGACAAAATATAAAACAAATAGCAAAGGAGATCAGCTATGAAAATTTTGGTTATAAACGGAAGCCCGAAAAAAGAAAACAGTGACACTATGCATATCACCCGGGCCTTTCTGGACGGAATGAATGAAGTCTCGGAGAACGAAGTGCATACTATCCATGCCGCTTGCATGCACATAGAATACTGCACCGGGTGCTTTTCCTGTATGAGAAACGGCGGAAACTGTATGCTTGACGATGATATGCGCGGTATCTTAGAGCAGATACTTGAAAGCGACCTGCTTATATGGAGCTTTCCTCTTTACTGCTACGGTATGCCGGCACCAATGAAGGCTCTGCTTGACCGCACACTTCCGCTGTCAAGCATGGCGATGCAGAAGGTCGGCGACAGATACGAGCATGTCGGTCAGGCAGATTTTTCACACCTCAGATACCTTATGATATGCGGATGCGGCTTCCCGAACAGCAAGCATAATTTTGAAGCTGCCGTGGCGCAGTTCAAGCTTTGCTTCCGGGATAACCACACTATACTGACAGTTCCGGAAAGCCCTATGTTCAGCGTACCCGAAGCTGACGTTGTGACTGCTCCGAGGCTTGAGCTTGTAAGGCAGGCAGGAAAGCAGTATGCCGCCACCGGAGAAATAGCTCCGGCACTTTCTTCTGAGATATGCTCGCCTATGATACCAGAGGAGCAGTATGCAGCAATCGTTAACGGAACGACCGCTTGAGCAGCAGACCGAAAAGCAACAGCAGGTTGCTTTTTATACTGACACTGTTATGTTATCATTTAATCAGGAGGTGTTCTTATGGAGACAAAAGATATTATACTCGAACTCAGAACGAAGAATGGTATGTCACAGGATGAGCTTGCTGAAAAGGTTTTTGTAACGCGCCAGGCAGTCTCTCGCTGGGAAAACGGTGAAACGACACCCAACACAGATACCCTGAAGCTGCTGTCGGAGCTTTTCGGTGTTTCCATCAACACGCTGCTCGGCGCTCCGCGTCAACTGATATGTCAGTGCTGCGGAATGCCCCTTGAGGACGATATCATCAGCAGAAATCAGGACGGTACGCTAAATGAGGAGTATTGCAAGTGGTGCTACTGCGACGGAACTTACACCTACAGTGATATGGATGACCTTATCGAAGTTTGTATTCCCCATATGGTCAAGGAGGGCTTTACCGAGGAGCAGGCGCGTGAGTTTATGAAGCAAAGCCTTCCGAAGCTCGATTATTGGAAAAGATATGAGGAGCTCAGCGACGACGGGCAGTTTGAAGAATTCAAGGCTAAACTCATTGATGAGATAAACGCTCTGAATATAGAGGGCATGCCAAAGCTTGAAAAGCTCAACGCTCTTGTCGGAAAATACGTTAACCTTGAATTCCGGCTCCCGAGCAGAGTGAATGTAAAGTTTCTTGATGACGGAACTACATATTTAGGGAACCAGCTTGAATCGGAGTTTGGTGGAGACAGATGCTTCGGGGTCCTTGCGAATATGGATTTTATCCTTATATGCACCTACAGCGCCGAGGGCGCAGACCCGGAGCTTATTCTTTACAAAAAGAGGTAAGAAGTTTTAAAGGGGCTGTGAAATAATTCACGGCTCCTTCGTTATAACGGCGTGCGCCTACCCTGCGGCGCACTTTATTATAGTGTTTTTTCAGAGG
>CADCPT010000127.1 GCA_902803385.1 uncultured Ruminococcus sp. | reverse complement strand
GCGGCGCCGGCGTGCCGCCGGTGTCAGATCGCGCTGTCGCTCACTTCGTTCGCTCTGGATCAGCAACCGGAAGCTTGTTGCCGCGTCCGGCACCTCTGAAAAAACAAGTCTTAAAATAGCCCGGTCGCGCCGAAAGGCGCGGTCAGGCGGATAAAGAAGTGTTGACTCGACTACTCCTTCAAAAACATATAATGCTTTTCGGAATACCGTGACAGTATTCCCAAAAAATCGTGTTTTGGGCATGATAATTTTGTTAAAAGGTTGAATTTTGCAGGAAATAAAAAATTAACTTGCATTTTTATGTCTGTTATATTAGAATGTATAAGGAATTTTGAATAATATGAATTTATACCGATCATTTAATTTCAGGAGGAATCAGAAATGGCGCTTTATTCGTCTATGGACAAAGCTCAGCTCGAACAGGAGTATGCAAAGCTCAGGGAGGCTTACGAAAACTACAAGGCTGAGGGTCACTCCCTCAACATGGCAAGAGGAAAGCCCGGCGCAGAGCAGCTCGCTCTTTCCGTCGATATGCTCAATATACTTACGCCGGATTCTGTTTTCAAAACAGAGGATAATCCCGATGTAAGAAACTACGGCGGACTTGACGGTATAATTGAAGCAAAGCGTCTGTTCGGCGAAATACTTGAGGTCGATCCCGAAAACATCTTCGTGGGCGGAAGCTCCAGCCTGAATATGATGTTCGATACGATAGCATGCCTTAAGGAGCAGCTCTGGAAGGGGCAGGACAACCTTAAGTTCCTCTGCCCTGCTCCCGGCTATGACAGACACTTCGGTGTTACAGAATACTTCGGCTTTGAGCTTATCACAGTACCTATGACCGAAAACGGACCTGATATGGATGTTGTGGAAAAGCTTGTTGCAGAGGATGCTTCGATAAAGGGCATATGGATCGTTCCCAAATACTCAAATCCCCAGGGTATTACCTGCTCGGATGAAACAGTACGCCGCTTTGCTGCGCTGAAGCCTGCCGCAAAGGATTTCCGCATTATGTGGGACAATGCCTATGTTATACATGATATAAATGATACTCCCGACAAGCTGCTCAATATCTTTGATGAGGTAAAGAAGACCGGGAACGAGGATATGGTATTTGAATTCTGCTCCTTCTCAAAGGTCACCTTCCCCGGAGCAGGCGTTGCAGCTCTTGCAGCAAGCAAGACAAACCTCGAAATGATAAAGAAGCGCTACACCTTCCAGACCATTGGCTTCGACAAGCTGAATATGCTCCGTCACGTCCAGTATTTCAAGGATATAGACGGCGTTCGCGCTCATATGCAGAAGCACAGAGCTGTTCTTCAGCCCAGATTTGAAATGGTTCTTTCCATCCTCGGCCGCGAGCTTTCCGACTGCGGCATCGCAAAATGGACAAACCCCAACGGCGGCTATTTTGTAAGCGTAGACGTTATGCCCGGAACAGCAAAGAGAGTAGTTGCGCTATGTAAAGAAGCAGGCGTAGTACTTACGGGCGCCGGTGCGACCTATCCCTACGGCAAGGATCCGGAGGACAAGAATATCCGTATTGCTCCCACCTATCCGCCGATAGAGGAGCTTGAGATCGCAATGAACATCTTTTGCGTATGCGCAAGGCTTGCAGCCTGCGAAATGCTGAACAAACACTGATAAATCAAATAGGCTGTCGCATCAACATTCTCCGCCCGACCGCGCCTTTCGGCGCGGCCGGGCTATTATAAATTTGTTTTTTCGGGGGTGCCGGGCGAAAAGCGCCAGGCACCCCTGAAAAAACACTATAAAAAGTGCGCTGCAGGGTAGGCGCACCGGGACGGCACTTCCTACGGGCGCACCATCGGCGGCACGGCGGAATCGGGCTATTCTTCGTAAAATCTCTTGACTTTTAGCACACTAAATTATATAATGTATGTTGACATCTTTTGTCGGTCGGTCAAAAACAGCCGGCAAAAAAGAAAAAAATTGGAGGATACCATATGAAACGTATTGGCAAACCGGTGTTCTTCATCGTGTTCGCTGTAATACTCTTTCTCTCCTACACATCCGTATTCGGCATTTACGGAGAAAACGGAGACTTCAAGATCACCTATGTAAAGGGTATCAGCGATATTCGATGGGGCATCGACATCAAGGGCGGCGTTGAAGCTGTGTTTGCTCCTGCAGAGGGAGTTGACGCAACTGAGGATCAGATGCACGCTGTGCAGTCTATCCTTGATCTTCGTCTCACCAACAACAATGTAACCGACTATGAGCTCTATCCCGACTACGCTCAGGACAGAATAACCGTCCGCTTCCCGTGGAAGTCTGACGAAGAGGATTTCGACCCGAGTGCAGCTATAACGGAGCTTGCTTCAACAGCAAAGCTCACCTTCAGGGGCGGCTCAGACCAGAGCGGCGAAGAGCTGCTTACCGGCGCAGATGTAAAAACTGCATATGCATCGGTAAATACAGATTCAAAGAATTCTAAGACCGAGTATGTTGTATCTCTTGAGCTTAATGACGAGGGCGCAAAGAAATTTGCCGATGCTACCAGCACTTATCTTAACAAAACGATATCTATCTGGATGGACGATACATGCATTTCCGCTCCTACGGTCAACTCAGTAATTTCAAACGGCAAGGCTATCATCACAGGCGATTTTGATGCAGATTCAGCAAATGACCTTGCAAACAAGATCAATGCCGGTGCTCTTCCCTTCGACCTTCGCGTTGAAAGCTACGGCACTATCAGTCCTTCGCTCGGCACATATGCACTTCAGGCAATGGGAATTGCAGCAATTGCTGCTCTTTGTTTCATCTTTGTCTTCATGACTATATTCTACCGTGTTCCCGGCTTTGTTGCATTCATCGCCCTTATGGGTCAGCTTTCTCTCTCACTTATGGCTGTTTCGGGCTACTTTACCGTATTCCCCAGCTTTACGATGACGATACCCGGTATTGCAGGTATGATACTTTCTATCGGTATGGGCGTTGACGCCAACATCATCACCGCAGAGCGCATAAAGGATGAGTTATGGACAGGAAAGACGCTTGACGGCTGTATCGCAAACGGTACGAAGAGCTCGCTTTCTGCTATTATCGACGGTAATATTACCATTATAGTAGTTGCCATTATCCTTATACTCGTATTCGGCCCGGCGAACATATTCTCTATGATCTTCGGCGTTTCCACCACAGGTCTTATCTACGCCTTCGGTTACACACTGCTTGTAGGCGTGATCGGCAACTTCATCATGGGCGTTGCAGCATCCAGACTTATGCTCCGCTCCGTATCAGGACTTAAATTCCTGAGAAATAAAAGACTGTATGGAGGGAAAAAGGCATGAGACAGAAATTCCATATAGACTTTATAAAGAACTCAAAAGTATTCTTCGCGGTATCGCTCGGCATAATGCTTGTATGTCTTATAGTAAACATTTTTGTGCTTCCTACAAGAGTCGATATCCAGTTTACCGGCGGTACGATAGTAAAGTACAGCTACAGCGGAGACCTTACGGAAAAGCAGATCTCAGACGTTGCACAGGAGGCAACAAAGGAAACAGTTTCCTTTACCTACAGCGAAAACCTTGCTTCTTCCGATTCAAACAGCCATATGGTATCCCTTGAATTCACAAATTCAAAAGCTATCACAGTAGAAGAGCAGGACGAAGTCACTAAGGCTCTCACGGAAGCTTTCCCGGACAACACCTTCAAGGTAGAGGAATCCTCTTCCGTAGACGCTTCAAAGGGCGCTAACTTCTTCTTCAAATGTCTTGCAGCCGTTATCGTTGCGGCACTCATCATAATCGGATATGTAGGCATCCGATTCAAGAAGATCGGCGGTCTTTCAGCCGGTGTGTTCGCTATCGTAGCGCTTGTTCACGACCTTATCATCGTATACTTTACATTCGCGATGTTCCATATGTCACTTGATGACAACTTCATTGCAGTTGTTCTTATGATCCTCGGTTATTCAGTAAACGACACGATCGTTATTTACGACAGGATCCGTGAGAACCGCAAGAAGATGGGTCCGAAGGCTACACTTACTGAGGTCGCAAATTCAAGCATCAACCAGTGCCTTGTAAGGACCATAATGACCACCATTTCAACAATGGCCGCTATCGGTTCGGTACTTGTTGTATCACTTATTTTCAACATCGAATCCATCATCAGCTTCGCTCTCCCGATGCTTATCGGTCTTGTATCCGGTTGTTATTCTTCGATCTGCATAGCTGTTCCGCTTTGGATAATGTGGAGAAACCACAGCGACAAAGCAAAGAATGAAAAAGCCGCACAAAAGAAGAACAGCTCAAAATCCGACAGAAAGCCTGCTGCAAAGGCAGAGGAAAAGAAGGCTGAAAGCAAGAAGGCTGACAAAAAGGCTGAAAACAAAAAGACTGCCAAGAACGAAAAGAAGGCAGAAGAAACAAAGAAGCCTGAAGCTGAGGAGAAAGCTGAAAGCACCGAAAGCGCTGAAGCTCCCGAAGCAGAGGAAGCCTCCGAGGAATAATTACAAACTCAAAAACGGAGCTGCCGCAAAACAATGCTTTTGCAGCAGCTTCTGTTTGTTTACTGCCACCGCCCGACCGCGCCTTTCTGCGCGGCCGGGCTATTATAAATTTGTTTTTCAGGGGTGCCGGGCGCTTTGCGCCCGGCACCCCTGAAAAAACACTATAAAAAGTGCTTCGCAATGTGATCATACAAAATTTATTGTCAGTCTTGAATATACAGAAAAAACATGATACAATAAGTATATAATTTTTTGTCAAAAAGGAGCTGTTATTATGCAAAATATATGGCATGATCTTGATTCTTCAAGGATCCAGGCTGACGACTTTGTGTGCGTCATAGAGATCCCGAAAGGCAGCAAGGTAAAATATGAGCTTGATAAGCAGAGCGGCCTTCTGAAAATGGATCGTATACTCTACACCTCCACACACTATCCGGCTAACTACGGCTTTATCCCCCGTACATATGCCGATGACCTCGACCCGCTCGACGTTCTGCTTCTTTGCTCCGAGATCATCTATCCCCTTACCCTTGTACGCTGCTATCCTATAGGATATATCACCATGCTCGATAACGGCAGAAACGACTATAAGATAATCGCTATACCCTACAACGATCCGACCTATAACAACTACACCGACATAAACGAGCTGCCCAAGCATATTTTTGACGAAATGGTCCACTTCTTCTCAGTATACAAGACTCTCGAAAACAAAGAGACGGTCGTTGATGAGGTCCGCGGCAGAGAAGAAGCAGTTGCGATCGTTCAGGAATCGATCGACAGCTACATAGAAAAATTCAACAGAGCATGATATCCTGAAAGGAAAAAGGAATGAAGGAAGAAACAAACATAAATAACACCAAGGCTCCGGATATGCCTAAGCCGAGAAAAAAGCGCAAAAAAGAGCTTATTGTCCCCTCTCAGATCATAAGGTATTTTATGATCGCCGTATATGCGGCTGCAGTTTTTCTGCTGACATCTAAATTCATCTCTACAACGTTTTATGTCACTGAGGATCTGCAGGTAAGTCCCTACAAGGATAAGGCATATACTGCGTTTGCAACTCAGGAGGAGATCGACAAGGCTGCCGAAGAGCTTGAAGCAGCAATAAACAGTCTTGAGAAGAGCAGCGCTCCGGTAAGTGAATATAAATCTACCCTTCCGCTTGAATCAGCATCATTCAGATGGCTCTACTATGCGTCTGAGGATGTTGAAACAAGAAGGCTGAGAGAGCTTATCAACACCGCAAGGGATATCGACAGGAGACACTACACCGAGGAAAGCGTAAAAAAGCTCAACGATGCCACGCTGAAGGCTCAGAAAACTCTCTGCGCTCAGGTTACGGTATCACAGTCTGCAATACAGCTTATGGTCTCCGGAAGTCTCAGCACATCATACGGCGAAGGAAACGAAGCCGCTTCTATCGGCAGGTATATCCTCATATATGCTCTTGCTCTTCTCCCGGTCGGCGGATTCTTTTTTGCGACCTTTGACAAAAGAAGGCATCTCAAGAATATATACGCTGCATCGTGTGCTATCCTTTGCATAACGGACATTTTTATGCTTATCTATCCGTTTATAGCGATAGGCTCCGTATTATCGATCTTTGCATATCTGCTTTTGTTTTTCCTTGCTGCGCTCGGTTTCTATGCAAAGCAGCAGGAGGATTATATCGTTGCTCATCCGGAAGAAGAGGCTGAGTTTTCCGAAAAGCATCCTTATTTTGTAAAGGCGCTTATCAACCACAAGCTCACCACCGTGCCTGAGATGTCCAAAAAAGAACAGGCTTTCACTTCCGCACAAAATGCAAAAAAACGCGGCCGGAGCAGAAAAAAATAACAATGTGACTTTGTCACTGAAATAACCGCTGATTACGGGTATAATAAGACCATAACAAATAACAAGGCACATAACGCCGGAAAAGGAGAAGATATTATGTCCGTACAGATAACAAAATCAAATTTCAAAGCTGAGGTACTCGAATCCGATCGTCCCGTCCTGTTGGACTTCTGGGCTGCATGGTGCGGTCCGTGCAGGATGCTCTCCCCTGTCGTTGATGAGATAGCAAAGGAGCATCCCGAGATAAAGGTCGGCAAGGTCAATGTAGACGAGGAGCAGGAGCTTGCGATCCAATTCGGTATTATGAGCATACCTACTCTGCTCGTATTCAGGGACGGTCAGCAGACCGACAGCTCAGTAGGAGTTATACCGAAGGCAAAGATCGAAAAGCTTATGAACATCTGAGCAAAACAGCCCGACCGCAGCTTCGCAACGACCGGGCTAAAAAATGATCATAAGGAGCTGTGAAAATATTCACAGCTCTTTCGCTTTGCATCATGCGCCTACCTTGCGGCGCACTTTTTTATAGTGTTTTTTCAGGGGTGCCAGGCGCAAAGCGCCTGGTACCCCTGAAAAAACAAATTTTTAGCAGCCCGGTCGCTGCTCAGCAGCGGTCGGGCGGACAGTTGTATAGATGCATATAATGCCGTTTTTACTATTGTAGCAACGCTTTCTTACTTTATTGCACATTGTCTCAAAGTAGTGATCAGACGGTAAGCCATATTATATCGGATATTTAGATGATCCAGAGGCTTGTAAAAAAGAAAATAGTTTTTTCACCCCCTAAAAAACACTGTTTAAGTGAGTGCGCCGCGGCGACTGACTATGATACACTCATAACAGAGCGAACGCAGTGAGCGACAGCGCGATTTGACACCGGCGGCACGCCGGCGCCGCAGGGTAGGCGCTCGATGGATCGTTAAACAAATTGTAGACTTTTTTACAAAAATGTGGTACAATATCCTTAACAATAATTAGGACTTGATATTATGACAAACCGAACAAAAAACATCATTTTTTATACTATTCCGGCAAACGGCCATATTACTCCGGCATTGCCGGTGATCTCGCGCCTTGTTTCCGTAGGATATGACGTTGTTGCATATTCTACCGGCGAATATCAGCCGCAGCTTGAAGCAGCCGGCGCGCAGTTCAGACCCTATAAGCTCGGAAGACATTCCTTTGAAGCAACAGACGGCAGCAATATGCTTCCGCTTATTTCGCTTATCCTTGAATATACAAGGCGCGATCTTCCGAGGATAATCACAGAAGCTCAGGCTCTTGATCCTGTGCTGATAATTCACGATACCTATTCCCTCTGGGGCAGGATGACAGCCGATGCCCTCGGCACACCTGCGGCATCATTCAATACCATTCAGACCATTTACGGTATACACAGTGAGTCCTTCAAAATGTATTTCGGCAACTATGCCGCAGCAGCCGTCAAGCTTCATAAGATCAGCACCATAGAGGACAGACGCACACATCTGAAAAACCTTTACGGTCTTGAAAATTCAGACTATCTCTCGCTGCTGATGAACCGCGAAAAGCTCAATATCTTCACATATCCGCGCAGCATGCACCCGGACGGAGATTCCTTCGGCTCAGACTGCTTCTTTGCAGGCGCTGTTTCGCGTCTCAGAGATACCTCAGGCGGACATGTTATAAAGGGTGACAACATAATATATGTTTCACTCGGGTCGAATTTCAACAAAAGCCTTTCATTCTGCCGGACTCTGATAAAAGAATTCGCCGGAACAAAATATGATCTTCTTGTTTCCTGCCGGGAAAATTACGGCAGACTGTCTCATATCAGAACACCCGATAATATCATACTTACACCATATGCGGATCAGAATGAGATGCTGTCGCGTGCAAAGCTGTTTATAACGGCAGGCGGAATAAACAGTCTTTGTGAAGCCGCCGCAGCAGGAGTGCCCTGCCTTATGGTGCCGCAGACTGGCGAACAGCGCGTCAACACCGATATGATGCAGCGCATTGGCGGAGGCATAATCAGTCACGGCCTGCTTTATGAGGAAAGCGCGCATCTGATACATGCATTCCGTAAAAACGACAAGCTTGTTGCAGAGTTTTCCGGAGTGCATCTTGACCAGCTTTGCTCCGTACTTGAACAGTATTCTGTCAACTTATGAAATGAGGTGTGATAGTTGAACGAAGATAAGATCCAAAGCTCCGCTGAGGAGGAAAAGGCAGCAGACTCCGCGGCCGTCGCAGAGACCGTAACAGACAGTAATAGCAATGAGGACGCAAAAGCCGAAAAACAGAATGAAAAGCCCGAAAAGAAGGGTACACTTCTGAAATACCTCATCTTTTCCTTCGGTATCGCATGGATACTTCAGGCAGCGGCGATATTCTGTGCAAGCATAGGGCAGACCCTGATATATACGATAATCCTTACATTATCCATGTTTGCGCCTATGGCGGCGGTATTGCTTTCCGGCGCAGGACTGAAGGGTATGGGCTTCAAGCCGAAGCTCGATAAAAAGCATACCCCATGGTTCATCTTCGCCTGGCTCTCTCCTATGGCATTCACAATACTCGGAGCAGTTGTATACTATGCTATCCTTCCTTCAATGCTGGATATGAACGGAGGATATATCAATGCCATGTCCGGAGTTGATATCATCGAAGCTCTCAAACAGCAGGGAATGGATTACAAGCTCTATATTGTTATAGAAGCAGTTTCGGCAATAAGCTACGGTGCATTTGTCAATATGGTAGTCGGCTCGATCGGTGAGGAATCCGGCTGGAGAGGCTATCTCTACCCGGAGCTTAAAAAGCGCCTCGGAAGGATCGGCGGTCTTATTCTCGGAGGAGTCATCTGGGGTCTGTGGCATTTCCCGATAACCTTTTTCGCCGGATATAATTACGGAACAACATATTTCGGTGCGCCGTATCTGAGCATGCCTGTTTTCTGTGTATTCACCGTATTCTTCGGAATACTCCTTGATTTCATCTACGAAAGATCCGGTTCGATCTGGGCGCCTGCCCTTGCTCATGGTGCATTCAATGCAGCCGCCGGTCTGCCGATAATGATGCTTGCAGCAGGCGGAGATGTGCATATGCTTTTAGGGCCTTCGCCCATAGGGCTTGTTGCCGGGATCCCGCTGATCGTTGCTGCTGCGGCAGTGCTGATCTTCAGCAGGAACAGCGTACCGCCCGAAACTGACTAAAAACGAATCATTAAATAGCCCGACCACTGCTTCGCAGCGACCGGGCTATTCTTTTTAGTTTTTTCATTGGTGCCGCGAGCTTTGCGCCTGACCTCATCAGTCAGTTTCGCTGACAGAGGGTGTGAAATAATACACGGCTCCTTCGTTATAACAGCGTGCGCCCGTAGGAAGTGCCCTTGGGGTGCGCCTACCCTGCGGCGCACTTGGATATAGTGTTTTTT
>CADCPT010000126.1 GCA_902803385.1 uncultured Ruminococcus sp. | reverse complement strand
TCGGGAGGCGAGGTGATACGTCTTCTCAGGGATATGAACCGGCGCGGAGTAACGGTAGTGCTGATAACGCATGATGAGGAGATAGCGCGAAGCGCTGACAGACGCATCGTCATAAGCGACGGCCGTGTAGTTGAGGGATAGCGCTGCAGGGTAGGCGACTCCAAGGACACTTACTTCGGGCGCACAAGGGTCTCTTGGTGCCTGTCAAGGCAGTATAACAGCTTTTATGCCGAGCAGTATCAGCGCGGCGCCGCCGAGAAACTGCGCGGCTGCCGGAAACTTGTTCCCGGCCTTTTTCCCGGCAATAAAGCCGAAAAATGAAAGCACAAAGGTTATTATCCCGATGATGCCGCATGCCGCGGCAAGCCCGTAAGCAGTATCGGCCGATACTGCAGCCGGCAGAGCCACCCCGGCGGCCATGGCGTCAACGCTTGTTGCAACGGACAAGAGCAAAAGTTCTTTTAGTCCGACAGCTCCGCAGACTTCACTTACAGGACGGAAGGCATCGAATATCATCTTTCCGCCTATGATGCACAGTACGATAAGGGCTGCTGCGGAATCAAAGCCTCCGATCACCCTTCCGCCCAGCCTGCCGATGCTCCATCCGAGCACCGGCATTACAGCCTGAAAAAAGCCGAAGGAAGCAGCAGTTATCAGCGCTTTTCCGGATGCTCTGCCGGAGGAAGCACCGCAGACAACGGAAACGGCACATGCGTCTGCGGCAAGTGCAGTTCCGACAGCCGCAGCAGATATCAGCTCCATAAAAATGCCCCCACAGTTCATATACGATTTCAGTATATGCTGCAGAGGAAGCAATTATTAATAATAGTGTTTTTTCAGAGCGGGCTGTCGCATTAACACTTTTCCGTCCGCCCGACCGTGCCTTCGGCGCGACCGGGCGGCTAAAAAACTATAAAAAGTGCGCCGCAAGGTAGGCGCACCCATAGGGCATACAGCAAGACAGGAAACGGTAGCTTGAAGTATCAGTACAAATAAGCAAGGTTGCCGTCGGTGGACATATTATCCAGTGAATACAGTATCAGTATGCCGTCGGCATTTTCCTTCTCCGCAAGTGCGGAAATGTCCATCTTGTAATATCTCAGGTCAGCCATTACTATCTTGCTGTAATTCTGTGAAAGGAAGGGAACGATAGTATGTGCATATGAGTCCTTTACAACGATAAGCGTTCCGCCCTTTGCGTCCTTGTTAGTGATGGTCTCAAGCGCATGGTTGCCGTCAAGATATACAGGGTATTTATCGTCATTTTCAAGCTGTTCTCTGAAGAAATAGCTGTCCGAATGCTTTGTTTCCTTTCCGTCTGCGATATCGACGGAAACGCTTCCGGCTGATGCACTTTTGTTGCTCCATAACTCAAGCTCATCCGGAGCAATTGTCCAGAGAGCTGCTTTTGCATAAGAGGTGCCGTAAAAGCCGCCCTGCTTTTCTATGGAAAAGGCATCTTCAGGAAGAGGCTCATATCCCATCTTTTCTCCGAGGGCGCGGTAGCACTGATATGCTCCGAGGGCTGTCCAGTGGTGGTCGGTGCGGTAATAAAGCTGTCCGTTTTCAGACATATCATAAAGCCTGTCGGTCACGTCAATGAACTTCGCATTATCTCCGAGCTTTGAAGCAAAGGAGCCAATAAGCTCTTTGTCCCTGTATTCCTCGTGTACAGGGGGGAGCTTTCCGGAATTCACATAGCCGGATGACGCAATAAGCGTTACATAGACAGGAATATCCGAATCATCGGCGAATTCTTTAATGAAGCCTGCGTTTTTTGTCAGAAGCTCGCTGTCCTTTGAGGGTTTCGGAAAGAGATAGCCGTCAGAGCCGAGATATATCCCGTTTGAACCGTTTTTGCCTTCTGCAAGGTCGGCGGCGGCGTCAAGTCCTACAAAAAACTTTCTTGCAGGCATATGGTCGGAAAGATATGTGTCAAGGTTTTTCTGGAAGCTGCCGTCTGTCAGCGTTGTCAGATTCAGCTCCGGAAACTCAGCCAGATTCCGCTTCTCACTTTCCGAAAAATCGCTTTTCGGAAGAATGAAAAACAGCAGCATGAACACTGATATGAACGCAACGAACAAAACCGCAGGCAGATATCTGAGGATATTTTTCGCTTTCATGTTTACTCCTTAGAATTTGAAATAAAGGAAGGGATTATATGCGCTGCTGACAAGCGACGCAGTGCAGACAAGCAATGCCGCTGCGCATGCGGCGGTATCGAAAACATAGAGTACAGCGCCCTTTTTAGCCTTGCCGTAAAGGAATGATGCAAGGGGAGTTGAAGCTATTCCTGCTGCTATCAGAAGAGGCAGGAAGGATATCATAAGTGCCGCCGTATCGGCAGAGGGCATAAATCCCGAAGAACCGAACAGGCGCTGTATGAATATCCACATTTCTCCCATATCCTCGAAATAGAAAAGCACCCAGCCAAGAACGAATATGATTATCGCATAGATATGACCGACAAAGGAGGGCAGCTTTTTGAGCAGCTTGAGAAAGAACAGCTTTTCTATCATAAGCAGGATACCGAAATATACTCCCCAGAGGATGAAATTCCACGATGCGCCGTGCCACAGACCGGTAAGGAACCAGACTACAGCAATATTTACAAGCTGTCTCGGCAGACCTCTGCGGTTGCCGCCGAGAGGGATGTAAACGTATTCGCGAAACCATGTTCCGAGGGATATATGCCATCTTCTCCAGAATTCCGTAACGCTTTTTGAAATATACGGGTAGTCGAAGTTTTTCATGAATTCAAAGCCGAACATGCGGCCGAGACCTATCGCCATATCGGAATATCCGGAAAAATCAAAGTATATCTGGAATGTGTAGGCGATTATTCCCGTCCATGCTCCGAGTGCGCCCGATGATGCGCCTGCATCCCTGATGCCGTCCCAGAGCACACCCATTTCGTTTGCAATGAGTATTTTCTTTGAAAGTCCGATAATGAACAGCTTTACTCCGTTCGTGAACTGCTCAAGCGTTTCGCGGCGGTTCATAAGCTGTTCGGCAACATCCTCATAGCGAACGATAGGACCTGCTATGAGCTGGGGGAAGAGGGAAACATACGTGCCGAAGGTGATGAAATTCTTCTGCATCTTTACGGTATTGCGGTAAACATCTATAGTATAGGACATGGTCTGGAAGGTATAGAAGGATATACCAATCGGCAGAGCCACCTGAAGCACAGGGATGTTAAGGAAGGGGAGAACAAAATTCAGCGTTTCTCCGATAAATCCTGCATATTTGAAGAAGCCTAAAAGACCGAGATTCAGTATTATCGAAAGAATGAAGAAAAGCTTCGCCAGTCCCTTTTTTTCACGGTTGACAGCTATCAGTATTCCGGAAACATAGTTGATAATGACTGACACCATCATCAGAACGACGAGCATAGGCTCGCCCCAGGAATAAAAGACCAGGTCAACTATAAACAGCGTGAGGTTTCTGAAGCGCTTCGGAGTGATATAATACAGCCCCAGGGTAAGCGGCAGAAACAGAAAGAGAAATATCAGACTTGAAAAAACCAAGCAATAACACCACCGGAATTAATTCTTAAGATTCTCCTTGAAAATGCTCTTTATCTTGTCGGCGTCTGCGGAAATAACAAGATTTACATACAGACCGTCTGTTTCTACATTTGACTTTTCAAAAAGCTCTGCCTGCTCGGGATTGTAGTTCTTTGTAACTGTATACTTTGATTCCCAGTTTGCCTTGAGCTTTTCCTCTATCTCCTTGACAGAGGCTTCGTCCTTTGCCTTTATATAGATTATCTGATCCTGAGAAACGCCGTTTGTGCATACGCCGCCTGCGTAGTCAGCCATCTGGGCGTCGGTAAGGTCGAAAACGCGCTCCATTCTCTTATCGGTAAAATCAGCCATATCCTCCGGGAGATCGACCTCCTGCTTTACCTTTTCAAAAATAGCCTTGAGCTCGGAAACATCTCCGTCCTTCTGCTCGCTGCTGTCGGCAGCGCTTTCAGTGCTTTCAGTGCTTTCCTTGCTTTCTGTGCTTTCAGCCTTTGAGGCTGCGCTTGATTCAGACGGAGCGGAGGAGCTGCTGCCTGTGCCTGTGCAGGCGCAGAGTGAAGCCATAACTGCTGCTGCAGCCATAACGGCGATAATGCCTTTTATTTTCATAGTATCTGTCCTTTCTTATCACTGTAAAACTGTATCCTTCAGTCTTTCTACCCATGCGGCGCAGCCTGCATCGGAAAAATGCAGTCCCATAGCGCCGGGGTCGCTGCAATAGCTGTAAATGAGATTTCCGTAGCCGTCATCAACAGCGGAAGCAATATCAAGATAGATATATCCTCTCTGCTGACATACCTGCTCGACCTTCTGGTCAAACTGATGTATCGTTGTGTTGTTAAGGTCTCTGAGCTGACATTCCTGCAGCATAGGAGTAACGGATTCTATATATATCGTAGCGTCCGGGCATTTTGCCTCTATCCTTGACGTAAGCTTTTTCATGCCGTCGATAGCGCCGTCAACGCCGTAAAGGCCGATATCGTTCATGCCGAGCATGATGATTATCTTGTCTCTGCCGATCATTCTCAGGCCTTCATCTACCGTTACCTTGCCGCCACGGTAGTAGGGGTGAACATTATCCGGGTGGTCGATATCCCAAAGTGCGTTATTGTAGCCGAGGCTTCCTGCGCAAAGGAATTCCGCGTCGCCGAGTGAGCCGTAATCTGCATAATATGAAAGCTTAAGAGTAACGCTGTCGCCAACGAAGACAGCGTCATTGAACCAGCTCGTATCGGCTCTTTCGCCTGTTCTTACGGGAACATAGTGGCTTTCCTGTCTGCTTTGCTGCTGTGACTGCTCTGAGGATTCCTGAGGCTTTACGTTTTCGGCAGATGACTGAGTTTCCTGCGCCCTGCGGCTTTCCTCTGCCTGTCTGCTTTCCTCGGCCTGCCTGCTTTCTTCTGCTTTTCTGCTTTCCTCAGCCTGCTTGCTTTCTTCAGCTTTTCTGCTTTCCTCGGCAAGCCTGCTTTCTTCAGCCTTTTTGCTTTCCTCGGCCTGCTTGCTTTCTTCAGCCTTTTTGCTTTCCTCGGCTTTCCTGCTTTCTTCGGCCTTCTTGCTTTCCTCGGCTTTCTTGCTTTCTTCGGCCTTTTTGCTTTCCTCTGCTTTTTTGCTTTCTTCGGCCTTCTTGCTTTCCTCAGCCTTTTCGCTGCTTTCGTCGGCAGACGACGTTACCTCTGACTGAACGGAACCGTCAGAGGACTGCTCATCGCCGTTTGAACAGGCACAAAGAGAGGTGCAGAGCACCGCCGCAAGAAGAAGCGCCCATGCTTTACGGGTCATTAGTTCTTCCTCCCTGAACGCTTTTATGCGTTAACGTTGTTTTTAAGATATTCTACCCACTTGCTGCAGCCTTCATCGGAGAAATGAAGACCCATTGCGTCGGGGTCGCCGCAGTATTCGGGAACAAGGTTGCCGTTTCCGTCGTCAACGGCAGAAGCAACATCAAGGTACTTGTAGCCCTTTTCCTTGCATACCTCCTGGAGCTTTTCGTCAAACTTCCTGATGTTTTCGTTGTTAAGGTCTATAAGCTGGCTCTCAACAAGCATAGGAGTAACTGATTCTATGTATATTTCTGTATTGGGGGATTTTTCGTGGATCCTGTCTGTAAGGGTTATCATGCTTTCGATACCGCCGTCAACGCCGTAAAGACCGATATCATTCATTCCGAGCATTATGAATGCCTTTTTGGGATTGATCTCCTTGATGCCGTCGTCAACAAGATACTTTACGCCCTTGTAGCTGGGATGAACATTGTCCTCGTGGTCAATATCCCAAAGAGCGTTAGTATAGCCGAGGCTGCCTTCGCAAAGGAAGATAGCGTCGCCGAGAGAACCATTGTCTGCATAGTATGAAAGCTTGAGTGTAACGCTGTCGCCTACAAAAACAGCATCGTCGAACCAAGAGGCATCTACCGGCTCGCCCTTGGGAACTGAGGATTCCTCTTTTTTGCTTTCTTCTTCTGAATTATCGGTCTTGCTTTCCTCATTGCTGCTTTCGTCTGTGCTTGCAGCCTGAGAGGACGCACCTGTATTGCTTTCAGCTTTTGAAGTATTATCTGCGCTCTGGCAGCCTGCGAAAACTGAAGCCGCCATCATCATTGCTATTATAGCAGCCATTCCTCTGACCTTTTTCATTTTCATTTTACCTCCGTAATTAATTCTATTTATGCCGTATGCCGCGCCAAAATGCGCACTTCGGCATTCTTTATTATTTTAATCTATAAAAAAGGGGTTGTCAACAATTTACAGTTAAATCAAACCAGACGATTTGACGAATTTAAAGAGGTTTTTTCGAATTTTTTAGATGTTTTTGATTTTACTATACTGTGTGCCTCAGAAATCGCCCTCTCGGTGCGCATGCCTCGCTGCGCTCTTTTTATAGTGTTTTTTCAGAGGTACCAGGCGCTTCGCGCCTGGTACCTCTGAAAAAATTATAATAGACCGCTCGTGCCGATAGGCACGGTCGGGCGATCAGTCGTACACAAATGCACAGTCGCGGCAATAAGCTTACGGATACTGATTCAGAGCGAACACAGTGAGCGACAGCGCGATTTGACACCGGCGGCACGCCGGCGCCGCAGGGTTGGCGCACAATAAGAGGTAATAAATGTAATTCATTATTTTTTCTGTAAAGCTTGATTTGTATGTCATATTATGGTACAATTTATGTGTATCAAAGTACAAATATCAGATTTTAAAATATTATAATACAGGAGGTAATCATATGAATTGTACTTCATGCGGTGCCGTTCTTCCTGACGGTACATCTTTCTGCACGAGCTGCGGCGCAAAGGTCATTACTCAGACGCCCGTTCAGCCTGCACCTGCACCTGCACCTGTTCAGCAGTATGCCGCACCTGCACCTGTTCAGCAGTATGCCGCACCTGCACCTGTTCAGCAGCCCGTATATCAGGCTCCGCCTGTTCAGCAGGTAGTTTACGCTCAGCCTATGCCTGACACGACTCCCCTCAGCCCCTGGGCATATATCCTTTACATGCTGCTTTTCAGCGTTCCGATACTTAATATCATAATGATACTGATATTCAGCTTCGGCAAGTCAACGAACATGAACCTTAAGAATTTTGCCAAGGCTTACCTTATCATAATGGTGGTCGGTCTTATTTTCGGTGTTATCGTCGGCGGCTGTACAGCCATCACCGGTGTCGGACTCTTTTCGGGAATAATGGGAGAGCTTGGCAATATGTAACTGAGTATTTCCGTTTTACTTTTTTTGCGGCTATCGCATTAACACTGGCTCATCCGTTATGGCGGACTCAGATAACAGTTTTAGGGGGTCGTAATTATTCACCCCCCTAAAACAAACCGAGTACGCCCGCAGGAAGTGCTGCTGAGGTGCGCTTGCCCTGCGGCGCACTTTTTTATAGTGTTTTTTCAGGGGTGCCAGTCGCGAAGCGCCTGGCACCCCTGAAAAAACAAAAATTTAGCAGCCCGGTCGCGCCGAAGGCACGGTCGGGCGGACGGAGCAGTGTTAATGCGGCAGCCCCCTCTGAAAAACAAATAACAGTAGTCGGCACATGAATAATACTGAGAATACGATAAAAATAGATCATTGTGCTTGACAAATCCTACGGAGTGTACTATAATGTAAAAGTCTCCGAGGTGTAACTCAGTTTGGTAGAGTGCTTGGTTTGGGACCAAGATGCCGCAGGTTCGAGTCCTGTCACCTCGATCTGCTTTCGC
>CADCPT010000125.1 GCA_902803385.1 uncultured Ruminococcus sp. | reverse complement strand
GCTTTCTTACTTTATTGCGTACTGTCTCAAAGTAGTGATTAGACGGTAAGCCATATTATATCGGATATTTAGATGATTCAGAGGCTTGTAAAAAAGAAAATAGTTTTTTCACACCCACTGAAAAAACACTATAATAAAATTGCGCAGTCCCCACAACTGAAAAGCGTATGTCATTCCTGAGCCTTCAGGTCTTCAAACATCTCCCTTACAGACGGAGCATTTTTCGTCAGCTTCTTTATGCTGACATTATCAAGCTTTTTATTGGCAGTGTTCAGATGGCCTTCGGATTTGACAAGGTTTTCCCTGATCGCCGTAAGCTTTTTGATGGTATCGTCTATTCCCTTTATTGCTTCCTCAAAGCGTGCCCCCGCCTGTTCAAAGCTGTAGCCAAAGCTCTTCTTGAATGCATCCAGCTCTTCCTCAAAATTATATATATCCAACTGCTGATTCTGTATAACAGCAAGCTTTTTCCTGTATTCAAGAGAGCTGAGCGCCGCATTTCTGAGCAAAGAGATCATCGGGATGAAAAACTGCGGACGGATAACGAACATTTTCGGATAGCGGTAGGAAACATCAACTATACCGTTGTTATAAAGCTCATTGTCACTTTCAAGCAGAGTTACCAGAACCGCATATTCGCAGTTCTTCTCCTTGCGGTCCTTGTCAAGCTCCTTGAAGAAATCCTCGTTCTTATGCTTTGAGGCAGTGGTATCCATTTCATTTTTCATTTCAAACATTATGGAAATGAATTCCGTGCCTTCAAATGCCTCTCTGAAAATAAAATCGCCCTTGCTGCCGCTTTTGGCGTCATTATCCTTTTCAAAGTATGCATTCGGAAAGGCTGTCATCCTTATCTGATTGAACTGCGTCAGACAGTGCTGCTCCAGGCTTTCTCCTACCATCTTTGTTGACTGTCTTGCCTTGAAATCCTTCAGCCTTTCGATCTCCTCATCGCGAAGCTTCAGCTCTCCGCTGTGCTGCTTGACAAGGTTCGTCTCACGAAGCTCGCTCTCCTTTTTCTGCAGCTCAAGATCGCTTTGCAGCTTTGCTATCTCAGTCCCTTTTTCCGAGATCTCCCTGTCCTTTTCCTGAACAGCCTCATTCACGGCAAGCTTCTTTTCGGTCTCTGTCCTTTCAAGCTGAGCCTTCAGCCGCTCTATCTCGCGGTCTTTTGCGGCAAGCTCTTCGTTCTTCTTTACTATAGCGCTGTCGCTTTCCTTTTCTTTTTCGCGCACCGCCTCATTTACGGCAAGCTTTTTTTCTGTCTCGCTTCCCGTAAGCCTGGCCTTGAGCTGCTCGATCAGCCTGTCCCTTTCGGCAAGCTCGGCGTCCTTTTCAGACAGCTCTTTATTATAGCTTTTCTCCTGCTCCATGCGGGCGATAGTCAGGTCGTCTTCTTTTCTTTTTGCAAGCTCCTTTTCGCGCCGTTCAAGCTCTTTTTCAAATTCCTTGTCGCGAACCTGCTGCAATATCTGTGAATAACCGCTTTCATCGACCTGAAAAACCTCACCGCATTTCGGGCATTTTATTTCCTGCATACCGACATCCCTTTCTGTAAAATGCATATTTTTCATAGATCTCACGATCATACCGCACCTTACAGAATATTATAACACTTTTTTCACGATCCATCAAGAGATCCTCGACGTCAATGCTTTATCCGCAAGACCGTTGCTACGCAACGACCGGGCTGTTTTAAGACTTATTTTTTCAGAGGTGCCGCGAGCTTCGCTCGCGGCACCTCTGAAAAAAACTATATCTAAGTGCGCCGCAAGGTAGGCGCACGGGAATTGTACAAATGGGGCTGCGAAAGCTTTCACAGCCCCTGAAAAAAATCAGCAGCATCCCTTTTATCCGGTCATCCATATTGATAAATGTTGAACATTACTCCTACGGGAGCAAACTTTTCCATCTGATGCTGCAGTAACGCATACTGATGCAGAGTCAAGTGGTCGGTACAGTTGAATACTATCTCTCCCTGTCTTATTTCAAAGCTTCCGGATACTCCGAAAATATCCTTAAGCTGATCATAATCCTGCAGCTTGTTGCTGTGATCCGTCAAAGTAAGAGCTGCCGTAATGCTGCGCCTTCTTCCGCTTTCGGATCCGTCCAGTCCCCTGACCCCGAGGATCCTTTCAAAGTATTCAAGCCCTCTGCCTACGGCTGTATCCGGAAAGCGCTCTCTCAGCAGCTCATCCAGTTCATCGCACACAGGCTGAAGCCCTGCCGCAAAAGCCTCAAGCTCAGCCGAAACGAGCGTTCCCGGGGTCGTATCGTAAAGCCCGAGAGGCGCTGTCTTTTCTCTCAGGCTTGCGGAAACATCCATTCTCCTTCCCCCTTTTTACCGCATCTCAGATATGGTTATACTGCCTATAGCGACAAATTCATCCCGACCCGGAGTGATATCCTGCCCGGCAGTAAAAACATAGTTTTCCACACCCGGAACGGCTATTATCTTTGCGCCCAGGGCTGCAAGCGTGAATTCTTCTCCTATTCCCATAGAGCCGTAATGCTCCCTGATAACAGCTTCCGTATCTTGAATGACCGTCAATGCTTCATAACCGCTTTTCACCTTCAGCGCAACAGCTATTGTTGAGCTTATAATTGTACATGCCTTTACCGTTGCGGTAACGCCTGCACAGATGTTTTCGTCTACAAGCTCCTGTACCTGCTGCATTACCTCCTGCGCGACATTGTAGCCCCTGCCCGAGATATGCAGATCAAAGCCCGGAGATGTCGGTATGACCGCGGCATCGTTTACCTCCGGAACGCTTTTTGCAAGCTTTATATAATAGGCAGGATTTACGCCGTTTGATATATTTCCGTAGCTTTTCTCTATCCTTTTTCTGAGCGACTCATCGCTTTCATCGTCCGTTCCGCCGGAGAATGCCGATGAATTTTCCACGCTCAGTCCCACGGAAAAATATGTAACAATGGTGGTTATCGTACCCGGAACGGCATTGTATACGCTGCCGCTGTTTTCCGCCTCGGCCGGTATCAGAGCGAAGGAATCTCCGCGGTATATCACCCCGTCCGACACAGTAACATAATTCAGCGTGCCGTCAGCTGTCGTGCATATAGTTCCTGCCGGTATCTCAACATCAAATTCCAGCGGCATATCCACAGAAAAAGCTATATCTCCCTGTGCCTTCCTTCCTTTTATCCTTGACAAACCGCATATAGCAGCATGCTTGTCAAGCTGTATGCCCGTTGCCGTATCCGGAAGAAGCTGTCGTCTGAGCCAATCGGTCTGCGCTCCCAGGGCATAGATCTCGCCTGCAAGCAGACGCAGCTTTATTTCCGTATCACCGGCTCTTTCAGGCTCGAGGCCTGTCAGTTCGTAGTATTTATCCTCCATTCTTGTAAGGATCGTCTCATAGCTTTCCATCAGTCTTCCCTCCTCAGCTCTATCTCTGTTTCCGCTCCGTCAAGCTTTACGGTCACGGAAGTTTTTTGTGCCGTGATATCCGCACGGCACACCTCTGCTCCCGGCATATCCCGGAGCACCCTTCTTGCAGCGGCCTCCAGAGCTTCTGCGCTGCTGCGGTCGTTTTCCGCCAGCCCCAGCTCCCTGTCGTAATAGAAGCCCCCGCTTTTTGCAGAGAGCAGTATATAGACCTGCTGCCATGTGTCATCAGCTATCATATACGGATATCCTCTGCCGTCCGTTTTAAAATCACCCGAAATATCAAGTGCAGTGTCCATTTCATACCTCCCTGTTGTTGATATACACCTTGCCGTCATTGGCAAGCCTGAGAGTCGCTCCGCCGGCAGAATAAAGGATTATCTCGCCGGGCTCTATGTAATAGCCGTGATAAGACGTTCTTACCCCTATGCAGAGCGGGCCGGAGCTTGTCTGCATGACCACCGCGTCCTCTCCTTTTGACGCACAGCTCACTATCCCCGGAGGAGCTACCGTTGCATACTGGCTTTTTCCGCTTTCGGCGCTCGCTGTAACTCTTCTGTCCGCAGACGCCCTTACTCCCCCGGCAACTGCGGCAACGCCGGTCTCACCTTTAATCATGCTCCTGCCAAGCCACATCCTCATCCACCTCCGCAAATATTCTTGTCCTTTCTCCGCTTTCTCCGCAGGACAGATGTATCTCCGTTATTCTTCCCTCTGCGCTTTCCCCTTCTATCCTCAGCTTGTCTCCGACCCTGCACAAAACGCTCCCGGAAAGCAGAAGCTCATACTGTCTTGCCTTCCGGTTGAGCTTCGGTATTATCTCCCTCGTTTCAAGAACGCTGCGGCTCCTGTGGTTTATCGAGCTGACATATCTGACTCTTTTTACTCCGAATTCAGCAGCCCTTTCGTTTCCTATATATGTCTCATAATCGCCGGTATTGCAGGTACGGGCGTAGATGTCAGACACAACTGTGTCTCTTCTGACAGTTCTTTTTATGTAAAGAAGACCGTCGTTTTTCCCGATAACAAGACTTCCGCCGCTGTCGCTGCCGCTTATGTCGATCGTTCCGTCCTCGCTCAGCTTCGGCTTTGTATGCAGGAATTTTTCGCAGAAGGTCTCCAGCACCTCCCACTGACTCATCCCCTTGCTGATAACAAGCTCGCCGTTAAAAGCCTTTTCCGTTCCCGTATATCTGTCAAATCCGAGAGGTGCAAAATGACGGCTCATCAACAGCGGCATTGACGGCATGCAGTACTGCTGAGGTTTCGCTTCATTGTCGAGCAGTATCGCAGCAAGGCTTCTTGAGCTGATCTCCAGAACATGAGAATCTCCGGAAATGACCTCGCTCTGCCTGTCTATCTCACCGCGGAATATCGTTTCGCCCCCGTTTCTTACAACTATCTCCTTCAGCACCGGCACCCTTCCGCTTATGCAGAATACCGCGCTCAGACTGTCTGCCGGTGCGTCCTTATCTGAAATGATGCTGTATTTCAGCGGACGGCTGAAACCCGTTTTCCTTCCGCTGACGGTCTTTATTTCAAAATTCAGCAAAGTCTCACCCTCTCTCCTGCTTTTACGGGAATATCCGGCCGCATGATATGCGGATTAAGGCTTATGAGCATATCGGTCGATATTCCGCAGCGATACGCTATATCCCACAGGCATCCCGAACCGTCGCCGTAAACATAGCTTTGCGTACCGCCTCTGTATGAGGGGCTTTCAACAAAGCGGAAGCGGTAGCGTATGATCCCCTCACGGTCGTCCGCATCAAATTCCAGCAGCTGCGCCGACGCACATATCGGGCTTTGCGAAGGGATATACAGCATTCCGGGGCCGCCCTGATCCATCACCCTTTTAAGCCCCTCAAAATCACTTATGCAGCTTTCTCCGAAAAACTCTCCTTCGCCGCTTATGATCCTTGCGGCTGCTCCGAGATCGGAGACCGCGTCTTCTCCGAAGGGGATCCTTCCGGATGCAAGCTTTCTTTCGCTGCTGATACGGATCGTACGCGGATTTACGGGAAATACATAGTCCTTGAAGCTCATTTTTCCGTCACATTTCATCAGCTTCCGCCTCCGCATCCAGACATCTCACATATCTCATCATATCAGCCCTGACAAGCTCTGATATGTCCCTCAGGAATGCCGCATCTCCTTCGTTTCCTGCGATCCTTACTACATTTTCTTCGGCTTCCTTCATTCCTCTTCCTCCGTTTCCATATTCATTGCAAGAATGCTTATCCTTTCGCGAAACAACTTTTTGTCCGCCGCAGCAAGAAAATCATCCCACATACATCCCGAAAGCCTTATCGTTTTTCCGTCGATCTCCATCGTCATTGTGAAATTATCCAGGTCGGCAAAGGAAAGGTTTTCAAAAGGCTTCAGAAATCTCAGCCCTTCAAGAGTTGCCTTATAGGTTTTTCTGATACGAACGTGTGCATTATCATCACTGCAGAAAACCGTTCTGACAGCATGGAGCTGTGAGCTTCGCCTTATTTCCGCCTTATCCGCCTGCATCAGTCTTTTTCCGTCGATATATATGACCGCATCTCTTCCGCAGATCACATCCGCCCTTACGGTCACGGCTGCATTATTCGTTTCTGACATCTCTTCCCTCCCTCAGCTCAAAGCTGATCGTCATAAAGTATGCGAAGTATTCCTCACTGTAGCGGCAGGTGCCTGAAGCCATTCCGACTATCCTTCGCTGTGTGTCAGCTCCGATAACAGCCATACATACCTCCTTTGCACACTGACGGCAGATATCCGCACCGCTGAGCTCCGGAACATAGATCCCGACATTGACCGTTTCTGAAATAAGCGGCCCGTCTTCTCCCAGAAGGTATTCCCCCTCGTTTTTTCCCTCGTCAAAGGTAACGTAGACCTGATCCTGCGGAAGAGGGGCAAGGGTGCCGCTCCCCCCGCAGATAAGCTCAAAACCTCCGAGCGCTCCGGAAGTCTCCAGGCTCTCCATCAGAAAATGTGCATAGCTCAACTGTGTTCTCTCCCTTCACTCTGAAGCATACAGGTCTTTGTGTAGCTGCCGAAGCAGCTCTTAAAGCTTTCGCTCCACAGTACATAGTATTCAAGCTCTCCGTCACTGACAGCAGCTCCCCTTGTGATACCATCCATCAGTCCGTCCTGCGTATACATATGATACCTGTGCGGAGAGCTTATGCCGGCGCTGCCGAAGGTCACGGCTCCGTTTTTCCTCGAAGGGCTTTTTACCGGACATATAACGCCTCTTCCGCTGCGCATCGTACTGTCCTGAGTCACTGTAACGTCCCTGCCGGTCCTGTCAATGACTTTTCTGCAAATATCTGTCATCACGGCATCCTCCTGAAAACAAAGTCTTCATCCTCAAGCAAGCCGTATACATCCCTGAAGGCCTCGCGGCAAAGTCTGTCAGCCCTGTCGAGAGCCTTAGCACTGTTGTTCCTTACGCTTATTTCTCCGACCCTTATCTGATCCGCCGGATCATCAGTCAGGCTCCACAGCACATAGCGGTAATATGCCAGGGCTGCGGCGGCAAGATCGAGCCTGCCGCCTGCTTCGCTGATATCAGCGCCCGGCTTTATGCGTGACAGCACATAATCGCAGGCTGTATCACACATAAAATAAAAATCACTTGCTGTTTCGCTGTCAAGCCCTGTAAAACGGCAGAAAATCTCATAAATATTTTCTC
>CADCPT010000124.1 GCA_902803385.1 uncultured Ruminococcus sp. | reverse complement strand
TCGCGCCTGGCACCCCTGAAAAACACTATAATAAAGTGCGCCGCAAGGTAGGCGCACCCTCAGAGCACTTCCTTCAGACGAACAATAATACACAGCATTGTATGATAGAATACTTTTGAAACCCTGCAAATATAATGTTCTGAAAACTGATCGGGAGTGTGAAGCTATGGAATGGCACAGCCGACCCGCCGGTGAGGCGGTGAGAATACTTAAAACAGACGCTTCAAAGGGTCTTGGCAGCGCTCAGGCTGCACAAAGGCTTTCGCGTGACGGAAGAAATATTCTGGAGGGAGAAAAAAAGACCTCCTTCATTCTGAGGTTTTTTTCGCAGTTCAGTGATTTTACCGTATTGATACTGATAGCGGCTGCGGCGGTGTCATTTGCCGCAGCACTCATCTCAGGCGACGGTGACTATATTGATCCTGTCATTATTCTGACTATTGTTATCCTTAATGCCGTTATCGGAACGGTACAGGAATCGAAGGCGGAAAAAGCCATAGACGCACTGAAAAAGCTTTCCTCTCCCCATGCTGTCGTGATAAGGGAAGGAATACAGAAAAAGATCCCTTCGGACGAGATAGTATGCGGAGATATACTGCTGCTGTCAGCCGGAGATATGGTCTGCGCCGATGCAAGACTGATAAGCTCTGTATCTCTCTGCTGCGATGAATCCTCTCTTACCGGCGAAGCAGTGCCGTCCGGCAAGAACGCCGATGCTCTGCTTGACAGTTCCTGCCCTGCGGCAGACAGGACAAATATGGTGTATGCCTCTACATTCGTGACCTCCGGCAGCGGAAGAGCAGTTGTAACGGAGACCGGTATGGATACCCGTATAGGCAGTATTGCAAAGATGCTCCGCCATGAAAAAAGACCCGAAACACCCCTGCAGACAAGCCTTGCAAAAACAGGGAAAATACTCGGTATAGGCGCGCTCATCCTATGCGGTATTATTTTTCTGCTTGGCGTATGGCAGCAGACTCCCCTGCTTGAAATGTTTATGATATCCATAAGTCTTGCTGTAGCGGCAATACCCGAAGGTATGCCTGCGGTAGTAACAATAGTTCTTGCTATGGGCGTGAGAAAGCTTGCTTCGGTACGTGCGATAGTAAGGCGTCTTCCGGCGGTGGAAACTCTCGGCAGGGCACAGGTGATATGCTCAGACAAAACGGGAACGCTTACGCGCAACAAAATGACCGTAACTGAGCTTTCGGTCGGCGGAAAAACGGCAAGCCTTCATTCAGGTGAGGGCAGACGTCTGCTGGAGCTTTGCGCTCTGTGCGGCAATGCTTCCGCAGCTTCCGGCAAGGTAACAGGAGAGCCTACCGAAGCCGCCTTGCTTGATGCAGCCGTAAGAGCCGGAGCAGATATTGCAGCGCTTGATAATGCATATCCGAGAACAGAAGAGCTGCCGTTTGACTCCTCAAAAAAATATATGGCAACCGTACACCGTCTTTCTTCGGGCGGATGGAGAATGATAGTAAAGGGAGCACCTGATATTGTTGCCGGGATGTGTTCGTCGGCTGTTTTCGGCGGCGTCGCTGTTCCTGTTTCTCAGGGAGCGCTGAGAACTGTGCTAAAAGAAAACGACAGGCTCGCATCAAAGGGAATGCGTGTTATAGCTGCCGCATGGAAGGACAGCGAAAAAAAGCCGGGGCTTTCTGACGTTCCTTCCGGGCTATGCCTGTGCGGTCTTGCAGCGATGACCGATCCTCCGAGAGAAAGAGCCGCATCCTCAGTTGCAAAATGCAGGGACGCCGGGATAAAGACAGTAATGATAACGGGCGACCATATCAAAACAGCTAAAGCCATAGCGGAAGAGATCGGCATTTTTCGCAGCGGCGACAAAGCAATGACCGGAGCTGAGCTTGACGGCCTGAGCGATGATGAGCTTGTTTCGGCTGTTTCAGGCTGTTCTGTCTTTGCAAGGGTCGCGCCTGAGCACAAGGTGCGGATAGTCAAGGCTTTTCGCTCGCGCGGAATGATAACAGCAATGACAGGTGACGGGGTGAACGACGCACCTGCGCTGAGATGCGCGGATATTGGCTGCGCCATGGGCAAAAACGGGACTGAGGTAGCAAAAAGCGCCGCCGACATCATTCTGACCGACGACAATTTCGCAACTATAGTCGATGCAGTAGAGCAGGGGCGCGGTATATATGACAATATAAAAAGGAGCATCCACTTTCTGCTTTCAAGCAATATAGGAGAGATACTGGTTGTGCTGTGCGCATATCTTATGCGTTTGCCTGCACCTCTTATAGCGGTGCAGCTTCTGTGGGTGAATCTTGTAACGGATTCGCTCCCGGCACTTGCACTCGGAGCTGAGAAGGGCGAACCCGATATAATGGAGCGCCCTCCCGAAAAAAGCGGAAGTATCTTTTCGCGCGCCGACGCCTTTTCGATAATCACAGAGGGCTGCTTTATCGGAGGTCTTGCATTTCTCGCCTATACGATAGGAAGAGTTTTTTTCGACGTTCCCGGCGAGCCCGTTATCGGACGCACAATGACATTTGCGGTGCTGAGCCTTTCCCAGCTTGTTCATGCCTTTAATCTGAGGAGCAGGCATTCTCTTTTCAAAGTCGGTATAGCCGGAAATCCAAAGCTTCTCGGCGCTTTTGCGGCAGGTCTTATAATGCAGTGCTCCGTCATCACCGTTCCGCAGCTTGCCGGAGTTTTCGGCACATCGCCGCTGTCGCCTGTCTGCTGGCTGATAGTAGCGGTGCTGTCTCTTGCGCCTCTTGCTGTTGTAGAGACAGAAAAGCTCATAACGGGACTGCGCAGGCAATAAATAATTATAGTGTTTTTTCAGGGGTGCCGGGCGCTTCGCGCCCGGCACCCCTGAAAAAACAGATCCTTAGTAGCCCGGTCGCGCCGAAGGCACGGTCGGGCGGCTAAAGCAGCGTTAATTCGACAGACTCTTTGAAAAAGCACTATATTATACAGAGATCGTCAGAAAAAGATCTCCTTGTATCTTTCGTCTGACGCCATAGACATTATTACTGATTCAGACACGATGAAATGATCCTTAAGCTCAACGTCCATGGACGTAAGAGCTTTTCTGAGGATTATGGTAGCGTCAACATCCTCATGCGAAGGCCTTGCAACTCCGCTCGGGTGATTGTGGGCTACTATTGCAGCGCAGGCACGGTATTCCATCGCTATCTCTACGATCTTCCGGCTGTCCATATCCGACATATTGAAGGTGCCGCGGCTGATAAAACCGAAAAACTGCTCGCAGCCCTTCGGATCATAAAGGGCAAGAAGCACCCTTTCCTCCTTGAGCCCTACAAATGTGGCCATTATCTTTTGTTTCAGATAATCAATGGTGTAGTATTTTGCTCCGTTGTAGAATTTGTCTTTAAGATACTGTCTTGACGCTTCGCAGAAGCTTTTCAGGAATATCGCGGTATTCAGGCTTACTCCGTTTTCGGTCAGAAAGCTGACGGGAGCATCAAAAACGGCGGATAAGGAACCGCATGCATTTATCAGCTTGTGCGCCATTTCATTCGTGTCTTTTCTCGGCACGGCATAGTAAAGCAGCATTTCAAGTATCTCGTAGTCATAGAAACCATCAAAGCCGCTCTTCAGGAATCTTTTTTTCATTCTTTCGCGGTGTCCCTGATGCAGCTGGGACAAACGCTCTTCATCTGCCATTATGATCACCTTCCTTCAGGCTGCCTGTCTTCAAAGAATAAATGTTTTCAGTATCTGTCAGTAATGGGATTTACGCTTCCGTCGGGATGGCGAAGGCGGTCGATATATTTTATGGATGCTCCGCAGCCGTTAACGACACAATCTGCCGGTTCGTCGGCAATGGTGACTCTGAGGTCGGTAGCGACCTTTATGAGAGTGTCAAGCCCTGCCAGCTGAGACGCTCCGCCGGTAAGGATTATACCGTCGGAATAGATATCGCCGATAAGCTCAGGCGGAGTTTCTTCAAGAACATCCTGCACCTGACGGACTATCATGTCGGCAGTTTCCTTCAGCGGCTCTGCCATTTCATCGGCGGAAAGCTCCGTCCATGCAGGCATGCCGTTTATCATATTTCTTCCCTTTATGCGAAACTTTCCGGATCTCATTCCCGGAACGACGCAACCGATGTTCATCTTTGCTTCTTCTGCCGTTCGCTTGCCGATAAGCATATTATAGCGGCGCTTTACGTATTTTATTATCTCATCATCCATAATGTTTCCGGCCTGTTTTATAGAACGCGAAACAGCTATGCCGCTGAGAGAAATGACCGCAAGATCCGTTGTTCCGCCGCCTACATCTACAACAAAGGAGCCATGCGGACTGTTTATATCAAGCCCTGCGCCTATTGCGGCGGCAACGGGCTCTTCGATAAGGCAGACGCGGCGTATGCCGGCGCAGCTTATCGCATTTACAACAGCGCGCTTTTCAACATCGGTTATCTCTCCGGGAACGCATGCAACAGCGCGCGGCATCCCTATTTTTGAAGAAACTACTCTTTTCAGAAAGGCAGAGATCATAGCTTCTACAAGGCCGAGGTCTGAAATAACCCCTCCGGACAGAGGATAAAGAGCGTTGTATCTGCTTGAGGTACGCCCGAGCATATTGTACGCCTCCTGCCCGACGGCCATTATGCTGTCGGATTCAAGATCGACAGTTATTACAGAAGGCTCATCCACTACCTTGCCCTTGCCCTCAAGGAATATCCTTGTTCTTGAGGTGCCGAGATCTATTGCAATATCAAGTGCCATAAGGTACATCATTCTCCTTTTCAAGAAAATAACAGAGAGAGGAATATCTCCTGGTTTTTTTATCATTATTGACCATTATCCGCAGCGTGTTGACGTTGCCGACAAGGACCAGTATTTTCTTTGCCCTTGTTACCGCGGTATATAAAAGATTGCGGTAGTATAGCTGGGGCGCGCCGTAATACATAGGCATAACTACTGCGTCAAACTCATTGCCCTGGCTTTTGTGTACGGTAGTGGCATAAGCAAGCTCGACAGTCTGTATATTGTCGGAATTATATGTGACCAGCTTGTCGTCAAAGCGTATCAGCGCCGAAGACGAAGCTGTGTCTATCTGTTCGATTATGCCGATATCACCGTTGAATACCCCCGAGCCCTCCGTTCCGTCATCACGCGTCCATGGAAGGTCGTAATTATTCTTTGTCTGCATCACCTTATCGCCGCTGCGGAAGGTGTAAACAGGCAGCCGCAGCTCCTGCTTTGATCTTGAGGGAGGATTCAGCGCTGCCTGAAGCTTCTTGTTCAGTTCCGTAACGCCAAGCTCGGTCTTTCTGCCCGGACACAGAACCTGTATGTCAAAAGGCGAAAAGCCGTAGGCTCCGGGCAGCCTGCGCGCGCACAGGTCAACAATGGTCGATGATATCTGTTCCTTTGAGCCTACAGACATAAAGAAAAAATCACTGTCGGTATGGTTTATTTCCGGCATTTCACCTCGGACGATGCGGTGGGCATTCGTAACGATAAGGCTTTTCATAGACTGTCGGAATATTTCCGTAAGTCTGACTACGGGTATCTTCCCTGAACGTATCATATCTCCGAGGACGTTTCCGGCGCCGACGGAAGGAAGCTGGTCGCTGTCGCCGACCATTATTAAACGGCATCCGAGGGGCAGAGCCTTCATAACGCCTTCAAAAAGCGAAGCATCGACCATTGACATCTCATCGAGTATCAGTGCGTCGCAGTCGAGAAGATTACGCTCATTCCGCGAAAACCGGGGACGGTCGCTGTTATCCCATTCGACCTCAAGCAGACGGTGTATCGTTTTCGCCTCTCTGCCCGTTACCTCTGTCATTCTTTGAGCTGCCCTGCCAGTTGGAGCAGCCAGGAGGACCTTCATCCCGCATCTGATGTAAAGCTCGATGATAGCGTTCAGCGTTGTTGTCTTTCCGGTGCCGGGACCGCCCGTAAGAATAAGCAGTCCGCCCGAAAGCGCTTCCGTTATTGCCTTTCGCTGAAGCTCGGCATAGCTTATCCCCCTCTCCTCCTCAAAGCCCTGAAGAGCCAGCTCGCCGCCGGTGATACGCTCGGGCGGAAGCTTCAGCATAAGCGTCAGCCTGCCCGCGCAATATGTTTCACTGCGGTAAAGTGAGGGAAGAAAAACAAATTCTTTTTCATCTATGATATCTTTTATAAGGCTTGTTTCATCTGTCATACAGTCAAGCACAGCAGAAACCGTCTCTTCGGGGAGTTTAAGGTATGACGCGGTCCTTTCGGAAAGAATGTCGCGCGGAAGACAGGAATGTCCGTTACGGCTGTTGTGGGTTATAAGATGAAGTATACCGGCTCTTATGCGGCATTCATCCTCCGGGGGCTTTCCGAGAGAGGCGGCAATGGCATCGGCGCGCTCAAACGAAATGCTTATCCTTTCGTCGCAAAGCACGAAGGGATCCTCTTCTATCGTGGAAACCGAGTTTTCGCCGTAGGCTTTCCATATCCTTGTAGCCTCCAGCGCGGAGATCCTGTATTTTTCAAGCTTCAGAAGTACCTCTCTCATACCGAAGATCTTTTTCAGTTCTTCGCTCATGCTCCTTGCTTTTTCCGGAGTGATGCCTTTTATCTGTGCAAGCCTTTCAGGGTCGTTCTGCATGACCTCAAGGGTCTGTGCTCCGAAGGCTTCGACTATTCTTTTTGACATGACCTTTCCGATGCCCTTTATCGCACCGGATGAAAGATATTTCAGTATAGAGGATGCCGTTGAAGGCATTTTATGCTCACAGAACTCAAAGGAAAACTGTTCGCCGTAATCCGCGTGGTTTTTCCATCTGCCGATAAGACGAAGCTCATCGCCTACGCTTACATCGGTAACTGAACCGACAGCGGTAACAGCCGTACCGTCACAGAGCAGAGAAGCTACGGTATAGCCGTTCTGGCTGTTTCTGTATATTATATCCTCTACCGAGCCTGTCAGCTCCAGCAATTCCTCCGGCAAATCCTTCACTCCCTACGTCTGTTTCTCCTTCTATAGTTTACATTTTTATAAAGGAATTGTCAACGGGTAGAGGGTACTATGATAACAGTGTTTTTTCAGAACGTTCCCACGTGCGCCTAGCCTGCGGCGCACTTAGAAATAGTGTTTTTTCAGAGGTGCCGCGAGCTTTGTTCGCGGCACCTCTGAAAAAACAAGTCTTAAAACAGCCCGGTCGTTGCGCCGCAGCGGTCGGACAGACTCTCATGGGCGTACGACCTTGACCATCTCTGTCCCTTGATTTATGAGCGCCGCGGCAATATCCTCGTCTATCATCTCTCCGGGCATAAGGACAGGCACTCCCGGCGGACAGGGGCAGGCGGTGTCTGCTGCCGTGCGTCCGACCGAAAGGCCGACCGGCACCCATTCTGACGGCGAAAGCACTGCATCTCTCAGCGGCATGACCTTGACAGGTCTGCCGGTCGTATTCCGTACTACAGATATATCGCTGCCATCAGGCATTTCTTCGATAGCTGACCTTATCCTTTCGAGATCTTCATCACTGTTGAAGGGAGTTATTATCATTACGGCATTTTCACCGTCGCAGAATTCACAGTCTATTCCTCTGTCCTCGAACCATTTCTGCTGAGCTTTGCCTGCAAGACCCTTTGAGGCAGTGCACAGCGTAAGCCTGAGCGGATCGCACGGACCTGCGGGCATTCTGATACCCTTATCTGCCGCAAGCTGTTTTAAGGCGGCGACCTTTTTCTCCGCGGCAGCAAGCTCTTCACTTCCTGATCCTTCAAGCCAGGCAGCACAAAGCTCTATAGAACACATTACGGGATAAGACGGACTTGTTGAACCGAACAGAGACATCGCAGCCTTGGCGTCATCCGCAAGAGCGGCATCACGCAGATTAAGCAGTGCGCCGCCTGTGAGAACGGGCAGGGTCTTATGCAGGGAACAGGCCGTCATATCGGCGCCCAGGTGAAGAGGATGCCGGTCTTCCCGGAGAAAAGCAAGGTGAGAGCCATGGGCGTTGTCCACCAGAAGCCATGCACCGTAGCTTTTACATATTTCCGCTATTGAGCGGATATCGCAAAGCTCGCCGTAATAATCGGGCGAGGTGATGTAGCATGCAGTTATGTCTTTGTTTTCTTCAAATGCGGAGCGCACGTCCTCCGGAGCTATCCTTCCGGTGAAGCTTCCGGTGCAGTCCGGGTAAAGCCAGACGGGATCAATTCCGAGCAGGGCGCAGGTATTTACTGCGCTGCGGTGGGCATTTCTCGCGCAGAGAAGCTTTCCGCCGCGCGCTGCGGCAAGCCTCAGCATTGCCTGTATCGCAAGCGTACATCCCCCTGCGGAGATAAGAGATCTTCCGGCGCCGAAGATACGGGAAAGCATTTTTTCCGATCCGAGTATCGCACCCGACGCCTCATAAAGTGCATCGGTATCCGGAAGCTCGGTATAATCAAGCTTCAGCAGCTTTTCCGGTATAAAGCCGGAGCATTTGTGCCCGGGAGTGTGGAAGGAAGCTCGACCCATAGCATCGTGAGAAACAAGAGCGGACAAAAGCGGAAGTCCGTCAAAATCATTAACAAGCATTTCAATACTCCTTTTGGATTCATACCTGAATTATAACTGTTTTTTCCCGGATTTGCAACACCGACCGCGCAGTGCCTGCGCTCCCGTCTCGCGCTTTCGCTCACTCCGCTCGCTCTGTTATGGGTATCTAATAGTCAGCTGCCGCGGCAAAGCACTTATATTAAACAAGGAGCAAAGCTCCAACAAGCTCGCGGCACCCCTGAAAAAACAAGTCTTTAAATAGCCCGGTCGTTGCGCAGCAACGGTCGGGCGGATGCGCAATGTTAATGCGAAAGTGCCGACTAATAAAGCACTGTTATGTAAGTACGCGCAGGATAGAAACACTGAATAAGTAAAAAGGGCTGCAAATGCTTTCGCAGCACCCTAAATAGCACTATAGCAAGCCCGATCGGTAATAATAAACAAAAATCAACAGCAATAATACCACATATTCAACAACAAAATGCCTTGTTTTTTTAAAAAAACGATTGACAAAGGCGTTCTGTGTGCTATAATAATCTCAGCGGATGAAAAAGCTCCGCAATATACCAACAGGGCAGCAAAGCCCGCACTATTAAGGAGGTTATACATTATGGCAGCAATAGAATTACACAACATTGACGTTCAGGCATTCCTTAAGGAAATCGACACATGCGAGGGTGATGTATATCTCGTAACAGACGAGGGAGATCGCCTTAACCTCAAGAGCAAGCTTTGCCAGCTTATCGGTCTTACAAAGCTTATCGAGGGCGGTAAAATTTCCAACGCTCATATTGAGTGCCAGAATCCCGAGGATGAAACAAAGCTTTTCCGCTTTAACATGTTCGGCAACGGCTGATATCACATCAATGTTAATTCTCAAAGGTCTGTGAAGCGATTCACAGACCTTTGTGCTTTATTGCGTGCGCGCTTTCTATAAGTTATAACTGGCTGTTCTGAAAATAAATGCCGATTTTCATTCATGTGGCGTAATACTAATATCCGATAAAAAACAGACAGTCTTTGCGGTCTGTTTTCCGCAACACTTCGTTGTCGTCTCGTCGTCGCTTGCTGTGCTCGCTGAGAATGGTCAAGCGTGACCGTTCTCGCACTCGCGCTGCGGCTCCTCCTCTCCCCATAACGCATTACGTTACGGGGTCTCCAATGATATGGCGCCGGCCGGGCGGCGTCCTCCGCCTCGTCTTGTGAAAAATATATTCGCAAATACAAGTCTACTTTCTATCAGATATTAGTATTAAACCATCATGTTGGTCTGTCGCATTAACACTGCCCCGTCCGCCCGACCGTGCCTTCGGCTCGACCGGGCGGCTAAAAATTTGTTTTTTCAGGGGTGCCGGGCGCAAAGCGCCCGGCACCCCTGAAAAAACTATAAAAAGTGCGCCGCAAGGTAAGCGAGCTCCAAGGTCACTTTCTTTTGGCGCACAAAAATATACAGCGACAAATTTGTTTCCGTCAAAATCATTGTTTTGCGTCAGCCCCTGCTATCCTTAGTTTTCGGGACAGGTTATTCTTGCAATATCCTCTATGGTATGGTGGAGCTTCAAAACTATATCCGTGTCAGCGGCACGATAGTACATCTCTTTTCCGTTTCGCGAAGAAACTATCAGCCCTGCGCTTTTCAGAAGCCTGAGATGATGTGAAACAGCCGGACTGGACATTCCTGTCGCCGCAGCAATATTTATAACACATTCTTCACAGTGGCACAGCAGCCAGAAAATACGCAGACGCGAAGGATCGCCAAGCTGGCGCATTGCATCTGCGACAGTATCTATCGTTTCGGCAGAGGGCATCGCTTCTACGAGCTGGCTCTCGTTTTCGTTGTGAGCATGCGGAAGGATTCGCTTTATTTCGCTCATTTTCACATCTCCCCGGGGATTATTACTGAATACTATTCTAATAGAAACGGCAAAAAAAATCAATACATATATTTCTGCGCGTGCCGCCGGTGTCAGATCGCGCTTATCTTCGTGCGCCTGCCTTGCGGCGCACTTTTTATAGTGCGCATGTTTGTCCGCAAAAGTCCGCGAAAGAAAATTTAAAAAATGCTTGCATATTTGGTCTTAAAGTGGTAAAATATCTAAAGTAAGATAAATCATGGTATTCAGAAGAGTGGGGCGACCCGCTCTTTTGTTATTACCCGGGGCACTTTGCTCCGATCAAACGGAGGTATTGTATGGCGAAAAAGAAAAGCGGTTCCGTTGCTGCGGAAGTAAGCGAGCTTGTCAGACCCATTATTGAGTCGTTAGGCCTTGAGCTGTGGGATGTCCGCTACCTCAAGGAAGGCGCTGTCCGCGTGCTCAGGATCTATATTGACAGCGAAGCCGGCGTTACCATCGAGGACTGCGAAAACGTCACCAGAGCAGTAGATGCTCCCCTTGACGAGCTTGACCCGATCGAAGAAAGCTACACCCTGGAGGTATCATCTCCCGGAATTGAAAGAGAGCTTGTCCGGGATGAGCATTTCGGGCGTTTTCTCGGCGCACCTGTTATGATAAGGCTTATCCGTCCTGATGCGTCAGGTCAGCGCGACCTTAAGGGCACACTTACGGGCTACGATAAAGAAAGCGTTGCCATTACTGCTCCCGACGGTACAGAATCCGTCATAATAAAAAAAGATACAGTATATATTAAACTGGATGATTTCGATCTGTAAAGAGGAGGACAAAGAAAAATGAAAAATAATAAGGAACCGGAAGAGAACCTGTTTGAAGCGCTGCAGCTTATCGAAAAGGAGAAGGGCATCCCGGCGGATTTTATGATGGCTCAGATAAGCAAAGCCATTGTAAAAGCTGTAGAAAACAGCTGCGGCGGCAACGATGATGTCACTATAGAGTACAATAAGGAAAAGGGGATCCTTGAGGCAAGTCTGAATAAGGTAGTTGTCGAAGAGGTAACAGACGTCAACCGCCAGATAACCCTCAGCGAAGCAAAAAAGATAAAAAGCACCGCTGAGCTCGGCGACAAGGTAGGCATCCGTCTTGACCCCAAGAATTTCGGCAGGATAGCCGTTATGACAGCAAGAAATATGATACGCCAGGGCATCCGCGACGGCGAAAAGGAACAGGCTCTCAGTGAGTACCAGAGCAAGCTGCAGGATATAGTAACAGCTACGGTAGAGCAGGTCGATCCCAATACCGGCAATGCGACGCTCCGTCTCGGAAAGGCAATAGCGATACTTCCTAAGAACGATCAGGTCGCAGGCGAGGAGCTGCACATCGGCGATCTCATAAAGGTATATGTCGTCAATGTCAAAACAAGCGAAAGAGGTCCGAGGGCGATCATCTCCAGAACACACCCCGATCTTGTCAAGAGGCTATTTGAGGAGCAGGTGCCTGAGATATTCGACGGCACTGTTGAAGTAAAGTCGATATCCAGAGAAGCAGGCTCCAGAACAAAGATAGCTGTTTTCAGCAAGGAGCCTGAGGTAGATGCCGTAGGCGCCTGCATAGGTCCAAAGGGACAGAGAGTAGGAAACATAGTTTCGCAGCTCGGAGGCGAAAAAATAGATATCGTAGAATACAGCGAGGATCCGGTAGAGTTTATCAAAAAAGCTCTTTCACCGGCAGAGGTGCTCGGCGTTGCGCTTGATGCTTCCGGCGAGAAGATATGCAAGGCAACGGTTCCGGACAGCCAGCTTTCACTTGCTATAGGAAACAAGGGACAGAATGTCCGCCTTGCCGCTAAGCTTACAGGATGGAAAATAGATATCCGCCCGGAAAGCGGTTTCTTCGGCGAGGAAGAGGATGATAATTTTGTTCCTGCGCAGAAAGCAGCAGAGCCCGAAGCCGATACTGCTGAGGAAGCTGAGCAGGAGGCTGCGGCGGAGGAAACAATGCCTGCAGAGGAAACAGAGCAGCAGTCAGAAGAACAATTATCCTAATACGAGAGGAAATGTTTATAAGTGCGTCAGAAAAAAATACCCATGAGAAAATGTGTGGGCTGCGGTGAGATGTTTGAAAAGCGGCAGCTTGTACGGATAGTAAAGGCGCCTGAAAACGAAGACGGAACACCGTCGGAGATATCAGTCGATAAAACAGGAAAGAAGGCCGGAAGGGGAGCATATATCTGCAATGACCCCGAATGCCTTGCAAAAGCAAAAAAAGCGAGGAGACTTGAAAAGGCTTTTTCCTGCAAAATACCTGATGAGGTATATGAACAGCTCGGCGTGGAGCTCAACTGAAGCCCGGGCGTCAGAAAGGGGTGGACAGATGAACGAACGGATACTTTCGATGCTCGGACTTGCGCGGCGCGCAGGAAGGCTTTCTGCCGGCTTTGATGCAGTAACAGAATCACTTCAGAGGGGCAGGGCGCAGCTTGTGCTGATCGCTTCCGATATTTCGGACAGAAGCAGAGGAAATATCTGCCGCACTGCAGAAGGCGCAGGCTGTCCGGTCATTATTCTTGATATACCCCAGAGCGCTGTCGGCGCTGCTATCGGTAAAAAATCGGGTATCGTCTCCGTAGATGACGGAGGCTTTGCAAAAAAGATCCAGACGCTTTGTAACGAATAAGACAGGAGGAATATTGTTTATGATAAAATATAAGCTCAGTGAAATCGCCAAGAACATAAATACCACCAGCAAAGAGATCTCAGAGGTGCTGAAAACATATCTCAACGTCAATAAAAAATCAGGCGCTGTCCTCACGGAAGAGGAGCTTAACGTCATTATCGAATACTATACCCATAAGACTATAATGCCGAACCTCAATGCATATTATGCAAGCGCATCAGAGCCTGCCGAAAAGCCGGAAAAGAAGGCAGAGCAGGAGAAAAAGCCGGAGCCTGAAAAGAAGCCCGCGACCGAAAAGAAGCCGGAGAAGAAGGATGGATCCGAAGCCAAGCCTCAGGCTCAGAAGAACGACAGCGGCGATAAGAAGCCTGCTGCGGAAAAGCCCAAGGCACAGCCTAAGGCTGCCGAGGAGCCTGTACGCACAGAGCAGCAGGCAAGAAAGAGCGACAAGAAGCAGAAGAAAAACAAGCAGCCCGCCGTTGCAAGACAGAAGGGCGAAACACATATTCTCGGCAAGAAGCTTGAAAGCAGCGAACTGGTAAGCGAGGATAACAGCAAGGTCAGCGAGAACCGCGGCCGTATGGTAAGCGCAAACACAAGAGCATCACACATCAACATCGACAAATACAACGAAAAGTATGACCGCCTTGCAAGCGAGAAGCTGCATAAGGAGCCGAACTCCCAGAAGCAGAAGATCAACCAGAAATCACAGCAAAAGGGCAAGCCGCGCACCTCACGCAAGGAAACAGAGCAGGAAAGACTGAACCGTATTGAAAAGGACCGCAAGAGCAAGCCTATCACTGTTATGATACCGGAAGAGATCACGGTAGGCGAGCTGGCACTCAGACTCAAGGCTACAGCGGCCGAGGTCATCAAGAAGCTTATGATGCTCGGCGTTATGGCGAGCGTTAACGATACGATAGATTTTGATACAGCTTCCCTTGCGGCAATGGAATTCCATGCAAAGGTAGAAAAGGAAGTTGTGGAGACCATCGAGGAAAAGATCATCGACGACAGCGAGGACGATGATGAGAACCTCACTCCGCGCGCTCCTGTTGTTGTTGTAATGGGTCACGTTGACCATGGTAAGACATCGCTTCTCGACGCTATCCGCCATGCGCATGTAACCGCTACCGAAGCCGGCGGCATTACGCAGCATATCGGCGCATACAGGGTAAGACTCAGCGGCAGGGAGATAACATTCCTCGACACACCCGGTCATGAAGCATTTACAACAATGCGCGCAAGAGGCGCTCAGGTAACAGATATAGCTATTCTTGTTGTTGCCGCCGACGACGGTATTATGCCGCAGACCATAGAAGCTATCCATCATGCAAAAGCAGCAGGAGTTTCCATTATCGTTGCAGTAAACAAGATAGACAAGCCCGGCGCAGATGTCGAAAGAGTAAAGAGCCAGCTTACAGAGCATGAGCTTGTTCCTGAAGAATGGGGCGGCGATGTTCCCGTTATCCCGGTATCAGCTCATACCAAAGAGGGTATCGACGACCTTCTTGAAATGGTCCTTCTTGTTGCGGATATGAAGGAGCTTAAAGCTAATCCCGACAGAGCGGCAAAGGGTACTGTTATCGAAGCACGTCTTGACAAGGGCAGAGGTCCTATCGCAACAATGCTCGTTCAGAACGGTACTCTCCATATCGGAGATATCGTTGTTGCAGGAACTACCGTCGGCAGAGTACGCGCAATGACAAACGACAAGGGCGCTAAGGTAAAGACTGCCGGACCGTCTGTTCCTGTTGAGATAACGGGTCTTGATGATGTTCCGACAGGCGGCGATATATTCAATGCCGTTTCCGATGAGCGTCTTGCAAGAGAGCTTGTTGCTCAGCGCCGCGATGCAGAGAAAGAAGAGCGCTTCAACGCAAGGACAAAGGTCACTCTTGACAATCTCTTCGACCAGATGAAGCTGGGCGAGATGAAGGAACTCAAGATAATCGTAAAGGCAGACGTTCAGGGCTCCGTCGAGGCTGTACGCCAGTCTCTCGAAAAGCTTACCAATGAAGAGGTAAGGGTCAATGTTATACACAGTGCCGTAGGTGCTATCCGTGAATCAGACGTTATGCTCGCATCTGCATCGAATGCCATCATTGTCGGCTTCAATGTACGTCCCGACCCGGTTGCTGAGGAAAATGCAAAGCGCGACGGCGTCGATATGCGTCTCTACCGCATTATCTACGACTGCATTGAGGAAATAGAATCCGCTATGAAGGGTATGCTCGCTCCGAAGTTCCGCGAGAATCTTCTCGGCAAGGTCGAGGTACGCCAGACCTACAAGATCACGGGCGTCGGCATAGTTTCCGGTTCGTATGTACTCTCAGGAAAGGTCGTAAGAGGCTCACAGTGCCGTGTTGTTCGAGACGGCATCATCATTGCCGATGATATTATCGCTTCCCTCCAGCGCTTCAAGGACAGCGTAAAAGAGGTCGCACAGGGCTTTGAATGCGGTATCACGCTTGAAAAGTACAGCGATATCAAGGAAGGCGACATTTTCGAGGTTTATGAAATGGAGCAGATAAAGGAATAATATATCAAGGGGCTGCGAGATATTCGCAGCCCTATTTGTTCAATTCCCGTGCGCCTACCCTGCGGCGCCGGCGT
>CADCPT010000123.1 GCA_902803385.1 uncultured Ruminococcus sp. | reverse complement strand
TGCCGCGAGCAAAGCTCGCGGCACCTCTGAAAAAACACTATAATAAAAGTGCGCCGCAAGGTAGGCGCACCCCAAGGGCACTTCCTTCGGGCGCACTTTGTATAGCGAAGGAGCCGTGAATAATTTCACAGCCCCTTTATCTTTTTAAAGGTCGCGCCGAAGGCACGGTCGGGCGGGGGCTTCGCGGCCGGCAGAACCTCATCCGTCACGGCTGCGCCATGCCACCAGCTCTGCATAAGTTCTGACAACCAATCGTGCTGCGCCTTTGGCTTGCACTCTTGGGGCTTCACTTATTCTCTATAGGAGAAGGCTGTTTTTTGTGTTCAGAATTATCAGCAATCCAAGGCTTCTTCACTGGAGAAGCTGACTGATGAGGTTAGGCGAACTTCAGGGTCATACCAAAAGAACGTTAAAAATAAAGATGCAGCCGCAAAGCCGGAGCCTTGCAGCTGCATCTTATTGATTATCATACTTGATCACGGCTGGTTTGGATTGATCTCGTCTCCGCTTTCCTCATAGTTAGTATCCTGAGGACAAGGAGAATTTGTTATCACATCTTCAGCTTCAAAGATGATGATATCAACTTCTGCGCTCTGATAATCTTTTTTCATCTTTCATCAAATCTCCTTTTATTTTCAGAATTATTCTTTAAGATGCAAGCTGATTATACGTAGTCGCTATAACATCTGAATAAACTGTGTAGGTCTCTTCTCCATCAGTATATACAACATAACCTACCATATACACATAAAGATCTGTATATGTGCTTACAGTATACAAGAAATTAAGTGTGCCGTTGCAGCTTGTATATCCGGCCTTGTGGTTCTTGATGGTATTCTCGGAGCCTGTTTTAAGAACCTCTTCGAAGCTTTCATCGGTTTCGATCATATTGATCGTCTGGTAGTTTTCAAGCGTTTTGTCAGCTACGAGGAAGTTGTTGGAATAACGCAGTCCTACCTCCTGGATATCATAGCTGCCGGTAACGGTGTGAGTGAATATAAACCTTACAGCATTTTTGCCGTTGTTATCTGCTGCAGAAGCGTCCAGGGTGAGTACAGGCTCGGGAATGATCTCCTCGGTATCGTCAACATACACGGCCTCGATATCAACGTTCTTCATAACTACGAAGCGATAATCCTGATAATAACTAACTATATTTTCGTTGTTACCTGTTTCAGCCCAGTATGCAAACTTCTTGCCTTCGATGACCGGAGCGGTCAGATCGAAGAAGGATTTTTCGGGAGCTCTTGTTATGATCGCCGGGTTATCGGGATCCGGCTTATAGGATACTGTAAAGGTCTTGTTTATTCTCCATTCCTTGATGCGAGTACCGGAGTAAATTCCGCTGCCCTCAACGGTCAGGGTGTATTTTCCGACATTTGTCTGGGTATTGCCTTCGACAGTGTAATCAACGCCTTCGGTAAGCTTATTGCCGTCCAGAGTGACTGTGACGTTTACTGTTTTGGGGGTACCGTCATAGTCGAATACTGTCTTGTCGTATTCAAACGCTGCGTCAGTCGCGAATCTTGTGTTGATCGGATAGAGAGTTGTTCCTGCAATATCATCAATTCTGTCGGAGATCGTTCCGGTAAAGATGTCTTCATTGTTTGTTACCTCAAGATCACCTCTTATCTTGAAGATACCGCCGCTGTGTATCTCAATCGAAGCAAAGGTGAAGGAATCGGAAGCGTTTCTCCATCCGAGTGTGACATCGGTAGCTGTAAGCTTTCCGCTGACTGTTACTTTTCCGGCGTATGTATTGAGAGTCTTCAGATCAAATTTCACTGCGCTGATCTCTCCGCCGCAAATGTTCAGCTCTGTGCAGGTGACATCGGAAAGAACAGCCTTTCCGGATCCTCCGGACTGAGCATAGAATGTGACCTTAGGTGTTGTATCGCCTTTGATTATATTACAATTGTCAGAAAATGTCAATACTCTGTCATCCTCAATAATAATGTTGACGTTGCCGCTTACTGACAGATCATTTGTGAATGTAACATTTTCACTTACAGTATACCAGCCGGCTTCAAGCGCTGTTTCGCTACCTGTAAGTGCATGTGTTTCCATGCTCGTTTCTTCGCCGCTTTCATTTATGAAGGCTGTTCTGTCCGGAACAACGGGAAGGATTCCTTCAACTGTCTTGGAATAGCTATGGCCTTCAAATTCTACCGAAGCTGTATAGTTGCATTTTCCTGTTGTTGTTTTGGTCGGCTGAAGTGTGACATTCTGATCGATGGTGTTGTCAGTCACAGTCTCGGTAACTGTGCAATCTGAGCATGTGAATGTAGCTGTTGCCGAACTGTAATCATAAGCCCATGTCCACTCAGGCTCAGTGTCGAATCTATGACCCTTTTCCGGATCTGTTTCAACTTCGTATGTATCGGTGAAGGAGCTGCCCTGAAGTGTTGCGACAAAGTTTCTGTGGCCGGCCTCGGTACAGGTCGCGGGAGTCGGGTCTGCCTCCGCTACCGCAGCATCCATCACATGGTTATAGTCACAGAAATCACATTTTATGGATGCTGTTGCTGCTGTAGGTATTCCGTCTGTAAGCGTCCAGTCCCATACTACAGGATTCTGTACGCAGGTGTGTTCATCTGTTCCTATGAATTTCTTTCCTGCACCGGTAGCCATATTCTTGGCATTGCTGGAATGGATTGCGTAAACTGTAAGGTAGGGGCTTGTGCCTGCAAGGGCGTCGCCGGTATAAGAGCCCTGGCTGAAGCCGCAGTTCAGGGTCGTAAGATCTGAGCAGCCGTTGAATGCATTTGCTTTTATCTCTTCGATCCTTTCTCCGAGATTAACAGTAGTGAGTGCTCCTGCGCAGTCGGAAAAAGCATTTTCGCCTATCCTGGTTACATAACGACCCCTGAGGCCGCTGACAGGATAGTCTGCCGGAACAGTTTCCGGAACGGTGACCTCGGCATCTCGTCCGTTGCATTTTGTGAGCATTGCGTCATTGTATTCGATCGTGTATTCAAAATAGGGGATCACAGTGTCGCCCTGTGATATCTGATCTGTGCAGCCTTCATTGCTGAAATAACAAGTACAGTCGGGACAGTACCAGTATTCAGTATTTCCGTCTACAGTATTACCTTCGCTGTCCAGTGATGGTGCTGCAGCTGCTACGTGCTGCGCGTTTGTATGATCACAGCTTGAGGGATCCGCAACGATATAAATCGGAATGTTGAATATTGCATTTGTTCCTGAGTCTATCAGAAAATCAATATTTACAGAAACATTTGGATTATTTTTGCTCCTGGCAAGGATATGATTCGGCTGAGTAAGTGTGAGGCTTCTCCTGTAGTCAGTAGAGCAAGAGTGAGGAATGAGCTTAGCTTCGTAACCAAGACCTTCTTTTTCGTTAACGGTAACAAAAAGATCCATCTCATCACCGACATGCATCATTATCCCATTGGGGTACGGTGTTTCATAATTAAGATTTCCGCCGTAGGATTTAGTCTGCATTGACCCTGTGGTGTCTGATTCATAAGCTGAATCGGATACGGACAGGTAGTTGTTTGTCAGGGTCTGCTCGTTGGTAACTCTTATGCATATGAAGGTCTCATCGTTTCCCTCTACGGTCACAGCGCCTATGCCTATCTCTGTCGCGAGGTTGCTGGTGACTACAATATTTGAAGTATTGTCCGAGAAAAGCTCGCTGACAATCTGATCTGCGCTTTTATCCGAAGCAAGTATACATTCACCGTAATTGTATCCGCCTTTGCCTTCAAGCGTCCAGCGGTTGTTGTAGTTTTCGTTGCTGAGTGAGATCGTGGAAAAAGAGATCGGGAGCTCAGCGGCTCTTTTCATCGACTGAGAGAAAAGCGTGCTGTCCATTTTTAATGCCGAAAGCCCTTCTGTCTGACGTCTTGCATTGATTTTGTCAAGCAGCTGCTTTGCCAGGGTGTTTTTCTTTGTTACGCCGGCAATATCGATAGTGTACATACTGCTTGTTCCAAAAGCAGATTCTGCATTTGAAACAATGGATACCGGTACAAAAATGGAAAAAACCAGCACCAGTGCCAAAAGCAGACTCAACGGTCGTTTGATTCTTTTTTTCATAAAAAAGCCTCCTCTTTTCTTTACGTATCCGTTATTCTTTCGCATAGCGAAAGCTAATAATACGATGTAATTATAACATATTTTTTTAATGAATTCTATACTTTTTGAAAAAAATTAACAAATTATCAAAAAATGAGTGCGCCGCAGGGTAGGCGCACACCGGAACACCTTTTCGGATGCACGTTGTATAGCGAGGGGCTGAAGCATTAACACTGTCGCGTCCGCCCGACCGTTGCTGCGCAACGACCGGGCTACTAAAAATTTGTTTTTCAGGGGTGGCGCGGCAATAAGCTTTCGGGTGCTGATTCAGAGCGAACGCAGTGAGCGACAGCGCGATCTGACACCGGCGGCACGCCGGCGCCGCAGGGTAGGCGAACGTGGGCATCTACTTCCGGCACTACTTGATTTTTCTTCATCATTATTATACTATTATATACAGATGATTTTCTTTGAGGTGCATTATGAAAAAGAATGATATTTATGAGGCCGAAATAACAGACTGTACTGCAGAGGGCAGCGGAGTATGCCGGATAGAAGGAATGGCGGTGTTTGTGCCGAATACTGCCGTCGGCGACAAATGCATGGTCCGCATTGTCAAAACGGAAAAGAGATTTGCTTACGGAAAGCTCGAAAAGCTGACAGAGGCATCTCCCGACAGAACAGAACCGGATTGTGCGGTATTCAGCAAATGCGGCGGCTGTGCCTTCCGTCATATCAGTTACGAAGCGGAGCTGCGTATCAAACGCAAGAGGGTATACGATGCCCTTACCCGTATCGGAGAAATTGACGGCAGTCTTATAGGAGATATTGTAGGCTCACAGAAAAGCGACGGCTACAGGAACAAGGCGCAGTTTCCGATAACTGCCGATGCTGAGGGCAGGATATGCATGGGCTTTTTTGCTCCGCGCAGTCACAGACCGGTCATAACTGAAAGCTGTGCGCTTCAGAGCAAAGAATTCGCCGAGGCTCAGCGCGTATTCCTGGAGTGGGCCAACAGCGAAGCTGTTACGGTGTATGACGAGCGCACACACAAGGGAATACTCCGGCATCTTTATATCCGCAGCGCTGATAAGACCGGAGAGCTTATGGTGTGTATCGTCGCTAATGCAAGGGAGCTGCGGCACGAAAAGCGGCTTGTGCAAATGCTCAGGGACAGTCTTCCCGGGCTGAAGACTGTTGTATTGAATATCAATATGGAGAAGACGAATGTTATTACCGGCAATGAATGCCGCAGTCTTTACGGCGACGGATATATTACGGATGAGCTTTGCGGGCTTGAATTCCGGATATCGCCGCTGTCATTCTATCAGGTCAACAGAGCTCAGGCGGAGCGTCTTTACGGGATAGCCGCGGAGTTTGCGGATCTGAAGGAGGGGGAGACCCTGATCGATATGTATTGCGGCACCGGAACGATAGGTCTTTCTATGGCTCACAAGGCAAAAAGGCTTATAGGCGTTGAGGTCGTACCGCAGGCCGTCGAGGATGCCCGGCTCAATGCAGAGCGCAACGGCATAACCAATGCGCAGTTTATCTGTTCTGATGCTTCACAGGCGGCAAAAAGCCTTGCAGCACGTGGGATTGGGGCTGACTGTATCATTCTCGACCCGCCAAGAAAGGGCTGCGACGCGGCTCTTGTCCGCACGGTGTCGGAGATGACTCCTAAGCGGATAGTCTATGTTTCCTGCGATCCGGCGACACTCGCAAGGGATGTAAAGCTTTTTGCGGAGTGCGGATATAGTGTAATGCGGGCGGTGCCTGTGGATATGTTTCCAAGGACGGTTCATGTGGAGACGGTAGTATTGATGTCACGCCCCCTGACCGAACACGAAAAGTACGGTGAATATTTCATGAATCGCAGCGTTTCGGACATTATGAGCGAGTACAGTGAGCAGCATGATGAGTGGCACTGACGA
>CADCPT010000122.1 GCA_902803385.1 uncultured Ruminococcus sp. | reverse complement strand
TGCCGCGAGCAAAGCTCGCGGCACCTCTGAAAAAACACTATAATAAAAGTGCGCCGCAAGGTAGGCGCACCCCAAGGGCACTTCCTTTGGGCGCACTTTGTATAGCGAAGGAGCCGTGAATTATTTCACAGCCCCTTTAAGCATATTATTTTGCAACTATGTTCACGAGCTTGCCCTTTACATATATCTCCTTGACAACATTTTGGCCCTCAAGGTTGGCAGCGACCTTTTCGCTTGCCCTTGCGGCAGCGATAGCGCCTGCCTGATCGATATCGGCAGCAACGGTGATCTTGTCGCGGACCTTGCCGTTTATCTGAACAACTATCTCTATAGTTGACTCAACGCACTTGCTCTCGTCATACTCCGGCCACGGCTGTACGGATGCAAAGCCCTCGCCGAGAGCTGCGCCATGCCATACCTCTTCTGCGGCATGCGGAGCAAAGGGGCAAAGCAGTATCGTGAACACCCTCAGCTCGCCCTTTGTTACGGAGCCTGTGTTGTAGATATCGTTGATAAGCGACATAAGCGCTGCGATAGCTGTATTGAATTTCAGTATCTCTATATCGTCTCCGACCTTTTTGATAGTCTTGTGGAACGCTCCTTCAAGCTCGGGGCGGATGCCCTCGTCGTCCGTGAGGATGTTGGTCATACCCACGAATCTTTCAAGCAGCCTGCGGCAGCCCTTGATGCTTGAGCTGTTCCAGGGAGCAGCATTTTCAAAATCACCGATGAACATTTCAAACAGACGCATGGTATCTGCACCGTAGGTATCGACTATCTCATCGGGGTTTACGACATTGCCTCTGGATTTGCTCATCTTTTCGCCGTTTTCACCCAGTATCATACCGTGGCTGGTACGCTTTGCATACGGCTCCGGAGTGGGAACAACGCCGATGTCGTAAAGGAACTTATGCCAGAAACGACTGTACAGCAGGTGAAGAGTTGTATGCTCCATACCGCCGTTGTACCAGTCAACAGGTGACCAGTAGTCAAGAGCTTCCTTTGAAGCAAGGGCTGTGTCGTTATGGGGATCCATATATCTGAGGAAATACCATGAGGAACCTGCCCACTGAGGCATTGTATCTGTTTCCCTCTTTGCATCGCCGCCGCACTTTGGACACTTGGTGTTTACCCAGTCGGTCATCTTTGCAAGCGGTGATTCGCCGTTATCGGTAGGCTCGTAGCTTTCTACATCCGGCAGCTCAAGCGGAAGCTCGCTTTCAGGCAGCGGAACAGCGCCGCAGCACGGACAGTGAACTATCGGTATCGGCTCGCCCCAGTAGCGCTGACGTGAGAATACCCAGTCGCGAAGCTTGAAATTGACCTTTGCCCTGCCCTTGCCGGTCTCCTCTAACTTTTCTGTTATCTTCTTCTTTGCGTCCTCGACCGAAAGACCGTCAAGGAAATCGGAATTGACAAGAATGCCGGTCGCGCAGTCGGTAAAGGCTTCCTTCTGAACATCCTCTCCGCCCTTTACGACCTCTATTATCGGAAGACCGAATTTCTTTGCAAAATCCCAGTCACGTGTATCATGAGCCGGAACAGCCATGATAGCGCCTGTACCGTAGGAAACAAGTACGTAGTCTGAAATGAATATCGGTATCTGCTTGTTGTTGACAGGGTTTATGGCTTCCACTCCGGAAATACGTACGCCGGTCTTGTCCTTTGCAACCTCCGTGCGCTCGAAATCCGATTTTCTTGCGGCGGCCTCCTGATAAGCCCTTATCTCATCCATATTGTCAATAACGCCGGAAAGCTTTTCGATAATGGGATGCTCCGGAGATATTACCATATATGTAGCGCCAAAGAGGGTATCGGGGCGCGTTGTATAAACAGTCAGCATATCGCCTGTTGTAGTGGTGAAATCCACCTCAGCGCCTGTTGAACGGCCTATCCAGTTTTTCTGCTGAGCCTTTACCCTGTCAGGATAATCAACAAGGTCAAGGTCGCTGATGAGTCTCTCGGCATAGGCTGTTATTTTCAGCATCCACTGCGACTTTACCCTGCGGACTACCTCGCTGCCGCAGCGCTCGCAGACGCCGTTGACTACTTCCTCATTTGCAAGAACGCATTTACATGATGTACACCAGTTTACAGCCATCTCCGTCTTGTAAGCAAGGCCGTTTTTGAAAAGCTGCAGGAATATCCACTGAGTCCATTTGTAGTATGAGGGGTCTGTGGTGTTTATTTCCCTGCTCCAGTCGAACGAAATACCGAGTGACTGAAGCTGACCCTTGAAGCGCGCAACATTCTTTTTTGTAACTTCCCTGGGGTGAACATGGTTCTTTATAGCAAAGTTTTCCGTCGGGAGTCCGAATGCGTCCCATCCGATAGGATAGAGCACATTATAGCCCTGCATGCGACGCTTTCTTGCAATAATATCAAGAGCGGTATATGAACGCGGATGACCTACATGAAGACCCTGTCCGGACGGATAAGGAAATTCGATAAGGGTGTAGTATTTCGGCTTTGTGCTGTTTGCCTCGGCATGAAAGATACCTGCTTCCTCCCAGGCCTTCTGCCATTTTGATTCGATCTGTTTATGGTCGTACTTCAATTCTTTTCTCTCCTGTTCTGTTTATTACTCATTATCTGTACCTGTGAAGCTGATTGATCGTTTGCTTTTCCCTATTTCCCTGACCTCCTTCCCAAAGGGAAGGGGGAATAATTCGTTTTTAAGGGGTGCCAGGGCGGCAAAGCCGCCCTGACACCCCTTAAAAACGCTGACATAATGCGGTCACGCCGTAGGTGTGGTCACATCGGAGCTGAAATAAGGGGTATGGTCTTTAAGAAATCATCTTCACGGATCCAGCAAATTACTCATTTTCAACGATCTCTCCGTCTTCCCAAAGTCGCTCAAGGCTGTAATAGTCCCTTGCATCCTCAGAGAATACATGAACAACAACGTCGATATAATCGAGCAGTATCCATGTATCATTGCGCTGACCCTCTATAGCGCTTACGGATAGCCCTGCCTGGTCAAGCCTGAATTCAACTTCATCGGCAAGCGCCTTGACATGCGTGCCGGAGGTACCGGTAGCAATAACAAAATAATCCGCTATCGAAGAAATGTCGGCGATCTTTATGATCTTTATATCAAGACCCTTTTTGCTGTCCAGAGCCGCTGCCGCAAGCTTCGCTGTTTCGAGTGATGTCATATAATATCCTCCTTATTTCTTTCTTTTTATTTTCTGCATTGCAAAGTAATTATATCCCTGAAAAGTATCGGGAGCAATGGTCAGCTTTCTTTCCGCAAGGTCGGCGATCGTAAAGGACATTCCCTCAAGGCAGGCTTCATCAAGATCCTTGTCTGCGACCCTTCTCATCCTGTCAACGCCCTCATAGTCACGCTCGGCAGAAGTAAAATCAGCAATGAATATGACCTTTTCAAGCGGCGACATATCCGCTCTGCCGGTGGTATGGTAGCGTATCGAATCAAGTATATCCTGATCATCAACACCCATTTCGACCTTTGCAAAAGCCGCACCGGAGATAGCATGCCACAGCTTCGGGCTGCTTCTCTCAAGCTCTGTAAGGGTTATTCCGGCGCGTGCTATCAGCTCCATCTGCTCCTGCTCGCCGGTCTCCTTTGTAGCATCATGAAGTATCCCGGCGATCTCCGCCTTTGCGGCGTCTGCGCCGTATTTTTTAGCAAGGCGTACCGCTTCCTTAGCCACATTTTTTGAGTGCTTTAAGCGTGCGTCCTTCATACGCTTTGCGATAACCTTTTCATAATCCTTGACTGTCACAACGATCAACTCCACCGAATTATTTCATACCGTCTTGTATTGTATCATATATTACGGCTTTTTTCAAGCATCGGCGCTGCTGTCCTCTTAAAAATTTAGTCTTGCACCCTATGGAAAACGACTTCATATGTATCTGTACAACTGTCCGCCCGACCGTTGCTACGCAACGACCGGGCTGCTAAGAATTTGTCTTTTCAGGGGTGCCAGGCGCTTCGCGCCTGGCACCCCTGAAAAGACACTATAATAAGTGCGCCGCAGGGTAGGCGCACCAACGGGCGCTGCGTATGACAAAAAATGTATTGATTATTTTTCGGTTCTGTGCTAATATTTAAACTAATGTCAGGGCAGGACCGCGCCCTGCGCTATGCCCGGCATCAAGATCTTTGTAAAGGATGTTTTAAAATGAAAAAAGGTTTTCCGACAGTATATAAGGCCGTTTTTTCCCTTCTGATAGTCTCGGCAGTTGCTGCAGCTTCAGCCGGATGCAGCCTGAATATCAATCTGAACACTGAATCAGGTGTAAGCTCTCAGTCATCGGCAGAGTCTTCTGAAAGCAGCACGGAAGCTTCGCAGGAAAGCGAAGAAAGCACAGAGCCCGACAACAGCGAAGTTCCTGTCGTAACCGGAACAGAAGGCAGCCAGGAGAGTGAGCAGTCCGATGAAATGACCGAATCTCAGGCTGCAGAGGTCAGCGTTGACGGATATCAGTTCGACGACGAACAGATCGTCAAGGATTACCATACGGCACAAGAGTTTACGAAAAATGAGGAATTCAATGCCCTGTTCAAAAGCAATGCGATAGACAAGGAATACGGAGCAGCTCTTGAAGAAGCAACGACCATACTGAGCATGAGGCAGAGTGCGATAAGCGCTGCGAACAAATGGAAGGACAAGATCGACCCCGTTTACGCAGCGCTCGGCGAAATGCTCGTAAGCAAGCCGGAAGAGCTTGCAAAGCTTGATCAGTCGCAGAAGGAATGGGACGAGGGAGTTGTTACTACAGAAGAGAGCTTCAAAACCGAAGCCGAGGGCGCAGGCTCGGAGGGTCTCCTTGCAACAGACACAGCTATGATGAACTATTACAAGGGCAGGGTCGCAGTGCTGCTCGAACAGATCTATGAGCTTAACGGCAACACTATCGATCTTGCAGACTACGGACTTTGATACGGGGAGCTTATTATGAGTAGATTCAGACGCGGCGCAGCCGTAATCGTTTCGCTTGTCATCGTTTTAGTGCTTGCGGGATGCTCCTTCAACGGAGGCCTTACGATACAAAGGTATGTTGACAAGGTCAAGGACGATGTCCACGAAGCCGTAAACATAACCAGAGAATACAAAAAGCTTGCGGCAACAGCGGACTGCCGCAATAAAGAAGAAGCCGATAAAATGCTCGATCAGCTTGAAAAGCTGTCTGACATTTACTCTGATCTCTGCACTCTCGAAGCGCCGGATCACTACGACGATCTTGACGATCAGCTCAAGCCGGACTCTGCAAAGGCTCTCGGTTATGTTTCTGAAATAAGGGAGCTGATAACCTCAGCTCGCAATACCGGCGACGACACGCTTTACAAGCAGAATTCCGAAGACATCATGAAGGAATATGATACCGTATATCTTGAGATCGTTGATCTGTCTCAGCAGGTAACGACGCGATTCAGAAATGACTAAAAGACAAACAGGGGGTGTGAAATAATTCACGGCTCCTTCGTTATAACGGCGTGCGCCTACCTTGCGGCGCCGGCGTGCCGCCGGTGTCAGATCGCGCTGTCGTTTCGTGCAAACCACCGCCAGACCGCGCCTTCGGCACGACCTGGCTATTATTATTT